>NZ_RCWF01000004.1:125673-212193 GCF_003667345.1 Poseidonibacter antarcticus | reverse complement strand
GATATGGACAAAATTATAGGTATTTTACTTGTTGTCTCAGCTATAGTGACTTTATACTTTAGTTTCTTTAACGATGCAAAAATATTCGTTGGTTAAATGAAAAGTTTTAAAAATATAAAAATAGGAGTGATTTTATCACTTCTATTTTTTTTATCACAAAATATATTAGCAAATGGTTTTATTTTAAGTGATGATGGTTTAATTGACCCTCGTGCTCAAGAAAAAATCAATACTATGGGTTTAGAATCTAAAACTAAATTAGGTGTAAATATTTATCTTTATATAAAGAATACTTATGGTTTAGGTGATAAAATTAAAGGTAAAGAAAAAATTATCTATCTAAAAAATCATGAATCTCAAATTTTACCAGTATTAGAAAAACCATATGTTTTATTAACAATGTCAATTGTTGAGCAACATGTAAATTTATTAATGAGTGATTCTTTAAAAAAGATTATAGACAAAGATGATATTTTAGATGGATACGTTGTGCCCTTGTTAGCTTCAAAAGATAAAAATACTTTATATTCAAAAGTTAGTGCTGCATCTTTAAATGGTTATGCTGCAATTGCAGATACAATAGCTGATAGTAAAAACATAGAATTAGAAAGTAGTATTGGAAGTCAAGGTAAAATTGCAGGTACTATTTGGAGAGTTTTTATGTATACTCTTGTTGTAATTGGACTTGTGGCATATACTTTTATAATACTTAGAGAAAAGAGAAGAAAATAAATGAAAAGAAACTACTGGCCACTATTTTTTATCGGAATCTTTCTTTTTGCTTTTTCTATGATTGTATGGACTGTTAATAGTGCAATCAAACTTCCTGTAAATGAAGATAAAAGTTTTTTAAGATCTTATCAAGATGTTGAAGAAAATTATAATGATATTATTGATTCAAATGAAGATTTTTTAAGTAAATATATTTTTAATCTTCAAATAAATGATAAGACTTTTGGTTTAACAACTGAAGATATTAAATATTCACAAAGAGTATTAGAAAAAATATCAGATCATAAGCATTTATTAAAATATAATAAACAAAATGATATTAAATTATATGTAATGGATAAAGTTACAAAAGAGAAAAAAGCAATTGATATTGTATTAAAAATTACTATGAGTTCTTCAAATGATTTTGATATTCTTTTAAAAAATGAAGATTTTAAAAATGTATCTAATGAATATGTTACAAGTTTCAAAATTACAGATGAAAACAATTGGAATATAACTGGAACATTTAAAGTTGATGGAATAACAGGTTCTATTTATATAAAGACTAATGCAATTTAAACAAAAGCTATTAGTCTTCCCAACTTCAAGATCTATTAGATCTTACATATCTTTACAAAAGAATGAAAATACTTTACTTCCTTCAATATTGACAATTGATGAATTTTTTAAAAAATCAATTGTCTTTGATAATAAAAAATATATTGATGAAGAGCAAAGATTTTTATTCTTAAAAGATTCTATTAAAAATACAAATATCCATAAACTTGGAATTTCAGATAATTTTACAAAATTTTTAAAACAAAATGATTATATTTATAGATTCTTTTTAGAATTAGCAAGTGAAAAAATAGAAATAAAAAGTATTAAAGATGCTGATACTTATGAATATTTTTTAGAACACTTATCAATTTTAGAAGAAATAAGAAATAATTATTTAAGTATTTTAGATAAAAATTCTTGTGTTGATAGAGTTAATATGTCAATGCATTATAAAATAAATAAAGATTTTTTAAAAAGATTTGATTCTATTGAATTAGTATTTGAAGGATATTTTACAAAAGTAGAGTTTGATATTATAAAAGCAGTGAGTACTTTTGTAAACTTAGATGTGAAGTTTTATTCAAATGAATATAATCAAAAATCATTAGAAGTATTTGATTTTCTAAATGAAAAAATAGAGTTAAACTACAAATACAATATATCTTTAAGCAATAAAAAAATTATTTCAAAAGATGAAATCAAAAGTAAAATAAATTCACTTGAAATTAAAGGTTTCAATTCAAGAATAAATCAAATAGCATATATAAAATCAAGTATTACAAAAGCTATTGAAAATGGCGTTAATCCTTCAAGTATTGCATTAGTATTACCTGATGAGAGTTTTGCTTCTTGGTTGCAGTTATTTGATAATGAGAAGTATTTTAACTATGCTATGGGAAGAAATATAAAGAACTACAAACTTTATCAAATGGCTTATGCTATTAACTCTTATCTAAATGAAGATGAAATAAAACATACTAGTAATCTTAAATATTTAAAAATTGATAAAAACATAATTGATAATACTATTAAAACATTATGGAATAAAGTTTCAACAAAAGAAAACTTTGAATTAATTACAAACTACATAAGAGAAAATGAAAATAACAAAGAAATATTAGAAAAATATGATGAAATACTTTACAAGTTAAATATTCTTTTATTTTCAAATGAAAATAATATTTTAGTAAAAGATTTATATAAAATTTTCTTGCAAAAAATATCAAAAATCACACTAGATGATGTAAATTCTGGGAAAATTACTGTTTTAGGTTTATTAGAAACTAGGGCTGTTTCTTTTGATACTATTATAATTTGTGATTTTAATGAAAACTTTATTCCAAAAAGATCAATAAAAGATAAATTTCTATCAACTAAAATAAAAAGTATGGCAAATCTTCCTACTTCTTATGATAGAGAATCTTTACAAAAATATTATTACAAAAGATTAATTGATTCTTCTTCAAATGTTTTTATCTCTTATGTTAACTCTGATACAAATCAAATTTCAAGATTTGCAAATGAGTTATTTCCTAACAAAATAACTTCTGAAAGAAGTGATAATTTATATAAACATATTTTATATTTTAATCATAATATCACACATTTTGAAGAAGAAATAATCCAAAAAGTTGATTTAACTAAATTTGAATGGTCAGCAACTTCTTTTAAAATATTTCTAGAGTGCAAAAGAAAGTTTTATTTACAATATATTTTAAAAATAAATGAACATACACTATCATTAAAACCTAAAGCTTTTGAATTAGGAAGTATTGTTCATACTATTCTTGAAAAATATTATAAAGATTATGACTATGATAGTTCATATAAAACAATAGAAAATCTTTTCACAGAATTTAGAAGTACAAATCCATTTTTAGCACTTGATTTAGAAATATGGAAAAAGAAACTATATGATTTTTATTTATACGATAAAAAAAGATTAGAAAATAGAAAAGTAATAGAACTTGAAAAGAATTTTAATATAACTTTTGATGATATTAAAATAAAAGGTGTTATTGATAGAGTTGATTTATATGAAGATAGATATGAAGTAATTGATTATAAAACATCAAGTTCTCTAAAAGTTGATACTTTTAAGAACTATGAAAAATCAAAAGATTTTCAATTAGAATTCTATTATTTAGCTATGAGTGAAATGTATAAAACTGATAAAATAAATGCTTATTATTATGATTTAGCAAATACTAAATTAATAGAAGAAATAGCACTTGATAATAAACTAGAATTATTAACTAAGAAGTTTGATGATTTGAAAGAGTTATCAAAAAATGATATTAATTTTTCTAAGTGTGAAGAAAAAAGCACTTGTGTTTATTGTCCATATACAACTATTTGTAATAGATAAAACATAAGTCTTATCTATTTAGCAGTTGCTATTAATACATCTTCTATAATTTTTGTAATATCACCATCTAAAATTGCATCTACATTTGAGTATCCAATGTTTGAACGAGTATCTTTTACTTGTTGATATGGTTGCATTACATAAGATCTAATTTGATGTCCCCAACCATTATCTGATTTCTCAACTCCATCTTTTACTGCTTGTTGTTTTGCTAGTTCATATTCATAAAGACGTGATTTTAACATTTTCAAAGCACTAGCTTTATTTTTGTGTTGAGATCTATCATTTTGACATTGAACTACTATATTTGTTTCAATATGCGTAATCCTAATAGCTGATTCAGTTTTATTAACATGTTGTCCACCAGCTCCACTTGATCTGTATGTATCAATTCTAATATCTTTATCTTCAACTACAATATCAATATTATCATCAATTTCAGGACTTACCATAACTGAAGCAAATGAAGTATGTCTTTTTGCATTTGAATCAAAAGGTGAAATTCGTACAAGTCTATGGATACCATTTTCAGCTTTTAAATAACCATAAGCATTTTCACCTTTAATGATAAACGATACATCTTTGATACCAGCTTCATCTCCAGGTTGATAATCTAGTGTATCAATCTTAAAGTTTTGGCGTTCAGCCCATCTTAAATACATTCTATAAAGCATTGCAGCCCAGTCTTGTGATTCAGTTCCACCAGCTCCTGGATGAATTGTAACAATTGCATTTGAAATATCATCAGGATTTGAAAGCATTACTTGAATTTCAGTAGATCTTATTAAATCATCAAGTTCTTTAGCCTCTTCATGAAGCATTTCAAAAGTATCATCATCGTTTTCTTCTTGTGCTAATTCATAAAGTTCGTTTGTTCCACTTAAAGCTTCATTTGCTTTATTAAACTTACTTAGTTTTGATAATAATCTATTTTTTTCAATACCAATTTTAGTAGCATTTTCAACATCATTCCAAAAGTCTTGTTCTGATTCTAGTTTTATAATTTCTTCAACTCTAGCATTTAAAGCATCAGGTTTTAATATACTTCTAATATTTTCTAGTTTAGTATTTAATAATTTTAATAATTCTGAGTATTCGTAAGCATCCATATAAGTACAATCCTTTAAAAAATGAATTATACTTTAAATTTGTATAAAAGCTGTTTAGATAAGTTTTTATTAGATATAAAAAAAGCCTAGAGTAAAACTCTAAGCTTTTTTGTTTTTTGATTAATTTCTTTGACTAGAAAGAGTATTGGATATGAGCTCTACCAATAATAGAATCTAAATCACTACCATCTGCATAGTAACCATCTTTTTCTAATTGACCTAATCTAACATAAGTAGATAAGTTTTTACTCATTTTATATGCAGCTTGTGCATAAATTTCATTTTGGTCTATATCATTTGAAGCTGTACCAGCATCAATTTCACTATATTTTACTGCAAGATTTAATTTTTCAGTTACTTGAGCATTAACAGATGCATAAATAACAGAAGCATCACTTATCCCTGTTAATGTTACTCTCCAGTGATCATCCATACCAGCGTCTGAACTAGCATCAATAGCTACATTACCACCATCTTCACCTGTTTCACCATAAGCAAGGTAAGCTCCAAAGATTCCAGCTTGTGCACCCATACCTACTTTCCATAAAGTATTTTCAATATCAGATACATCTTCGTTTAATTCTGAATATCTAGCATAAGGACTTAATGAAACAGATCCTAAGTCAATATTTGTAGCAACACCAATTGAATATGCATCAAATTGATCTTCAGAATCTGCATATGTTGCATCTATAGTAATTCCTGAAAATGCTAAAACACCATTTACATAGTAAAAGTCATTAGAACCAGACACTACACTTGATAAAAGATCACCTGTATCAAGATTAGTTTGATTGAAATAACCAGCAGTTAAAGATACTAAATCACCCATATGAGTACTAGCTACAACACCTGTACCAGTTGCTTCATTACCTAATGAATCTCTAGAAAGAGTAAAAGGAGTTGTAATACCTTGTTTACCAATAGTAATCATAGTATTTTCAATACCAGAATAAGCAAAATTAACTTCTGATAAGAATACATCAAAGTTTTCATCACTCTCACTTTGAGTATTATATACATTTTCACCTGCATTATCTTGATTACCTGCAATAAATCTTGAGTTAAATTTAATATCATCATTTACTTTTGAGCTTACATTAATTGCAGCTTTATAATTATTTGCAGTATATGAGTCATCTTTTTGAGCACTGTTATTTTCTTCATAATTATTGTATCTATATACTACTGTTCCAGATACTTCAACATTCTTAATTGCATTTTCTAAACTCTGTGCATTTGCACATGTAATAGAACCAATTGCAATAATTGCGGCTAAACTTAATTTTGTGATTTTCATTCTTCTAGTCCTTTTTTATTAATACCATAAAGTTATCTGAATATTACTTATAAATTACTTATAATTGTTAACTATTTGTTAATTATTATTTATTTTATTTAAATATGAATAAATACCTTTTATTTCATTAACATCTAAGAAATTAGCATAAGGAGTCATTATAATGGCATTTTGTGTATTTCTTTCTCCTAGTTTGTAGTCTCTAATTGATAAAGTCATTTCTTCCATTGTCATATCTTTTAATGGTCTTGATGTATTATATGCTTTTTTCTCTCCATTTGTTCCATGACAAGATTGGCATTTATTTACATAAGTATTTTCCCCTGCTATTGCAGCGTCTTTTATTTCTTTTATTTCTTGGGCTTTTTTCTCTTCTTCTTTTTTATTTTCTAATTTTTTTAAAATTCTAGCTTCCATATCCGCTTGATTTTCTGTCGAACTTACTGTGTTACTTACTTGCTGTGTAGGTGTTTTAAGAATATATATAAAACTCATTCCATTTGGAGTTTGTGATATTTTTATATCTTCAACTATCCAGCCTTTTGCTTTCATATCATTGATAGTGTTTTGTCCAGCACAAACACCACCATCTAGTGGAGTATTTTCAATAGTACTCATTGATTTATGATTTTCTTTAAAACACATTGTTGTATCTGCAAAGATAGATGTTGAGCTTAATAATAGTATTGATGAAAGAATAGCTTTTTTCAAGATAAAGTCCTTTTTTTAGTTTTAAAGATTTTATCATAATAAGATTAAATATTTATAATAGGTATAAAAAAAGGGTTTAGAGAAAAATCTCTAAACCCTTGAAGTTTAAAAGTTTTATATTCTAAAATATTAGAATGTATATTGAACTTGTAATCTTCCTCTAACATCATCATTGATATCAGTGTTAGTTGTATTGTTTTCTTTAGTATATGTACCATATCTAACATATGTAGTAAAGTTTTTACTCATTTTATATGTAAATTGTGCATATAATTCTTCTTCTTCCATATCATCAGAACCTTGTACATAATCTACATTATTGTAGTTAGCTGAAATGTTTAAGTTAGATAATGCATTTACACCTAAAGTTGTTTGCCAGTAATCAGCATCAGCTTTACCATTTACAGTTGTACTCCAACCATTTACAGTAGTAACAGCATCATTATCTAATGCAGTTAAACCACCTTCATCATTAGTCATAGCATAAAGAACTTTTGCATTGAATATTCCCATTTTACCAGTTAATTTAACTTTAAAAATATCATTATCAATATTACTATCATCTAAATCTAATGAAGCATATCTAGCATCAATACCTACAGATGCACCACTTAAATCAAAATTAGCTTTTGCTCCAATTGTATATGAATCAGCAATATCTTGAACATCAATATACCATGCATCCATTGTAACAGGACCAGCAGCAACAATTGCACCAACTGTTACGATATCATCTGAACCATCTATTACAGTTGAAACTTTTGTTGTTCCAAGTTTTGCATCACTTGATGTATCTAAGTTACTTTGGTTAAAGTAAGCAGCTGCTAGTGTAACAGGTCCTACTGTCGAAAGTGCAAGTACACCTGTACCAGTTTGTTCATTTCCATCAGAATCAATAGCTACAGTCCATGGAGTTGTTAAACCTTGTTTACCAACATTAACTGTAGTATTTGAAATACCTGTATATCCAAAGTAAACATTTGATAAAGTAACATCAACGTTTCCATCAGAAGCACTACCTGCATCTAATGATGCGAATCCACTATCAGCTCCACCTACAATAAATCTAGAATTGAATTTTAAATCTTCATTTACTTTTGAAGATAAGTTTAATCCTATTTTATAGTTATTGCTATTTGCATCAGAAGTACCTGCTTCATCATTATTATAGTCATTATATCTGTAAACTACAGATCCTGATACATCTACATCTTTGATTGCATTTTCTAATGCTTGTGCATTTGCAGTAGTTGATAATCCAACAACAGCTGCCGCTGCTACTAAACTTAATTTTGCGATTTTTTTCATATGGTTGTTCTCCTAAAATTTCGAAATCTTTATTCAGTTTGTCGGAGCGCGCGAACTCATTCAAAATGATATATCTGAATCATTTCCGACATCCCGTTACTGCCATTCTACATTACAAAATTTTAAAGTTTTCTTAAAATTGAATGTTTTAGTGTTAATTATCTGTTAATTTAAGTTATATTTTAATTTATAATCTAATTGCCCTATTTTAGGACAATTCCTGTCCTATTTTAGTTTGAAACTGAGACAGTACAGTTCTTTAGTATGTTTGGTTTAGAAATATGTATATTTAGATTATTTATTTTATACAATTTGTATAAGTTAGTTTTGAAAAAGATTATTGCATCTTCAATTAGTAAAAATTTTCTCTTTTTCATTTGTTTTTCAACAAATGATGAAATTTCACTATAATCTATGAATTCATTTTCTTTGAATTTATATTCAAATGATATATTTATAATAACTTTTTGTTTTTTTTTACGTTCAAAATCTAATATTCCTATTATACATTTGAAGCTTAAGTCTTTTATTTCTATTTTCATAATTATTACTTTCTTGATTGAGAAAAGAGAGTTGTATTTTTATACAACTTTCTTTTCTTCTCCTTTTATTACTCTTATAATATTAGGTATATGTTTATAATATATAACGAATGCAATAATATACATTGGCATATTTGAACCAACATTTAATCCATTATTTAAAAAACTAGCTGTTATGATAACAGCTGTTAGTCCAAGTAATGACGATAATGAAGATATTTTTAAAAACTTTGCACAAATTATCCAAACTAATGCACCTATTATTGTAGGAATTGGAATTAAAACTAAAAAAACACCAAGTCCAGTAGCAACACCTTTCCCACCTTCAAGTCCTAGATATATTGAATAACAATGACCAAGAACTGCTAAAACAGCAATCCCCCAAAGTGTAGAATCACTTTGATTCATACTCATAGCAATTAATAAAACAACAGTTCCTTTAAGTGCATCAAGAATTACAGTGGCTAGTCCAAGTTTTTTAGCAAGTGCTGGATTTGTTTGTTTTACAACTCTTAAAACATTTGTTGCACCAATTGAACCACTTCCTGCACTTTTAACATCAACACCTGCAAAAAACTTTGCAAGAAGTAAACCAAAAGGGATAGAGCCTATTAAATAAGCACTTAAGTAGAATAAAATATTTGAGTTTGTGAAAAAATCCATTTATTACCTTTATATATAATGTATAGTCTTTATGTTTTACTTTAAATTAAATGGATTATAACAAACATTTTGTTATATTATCATTTATAAAAACATTTGTAATAAGGTTTATTTTGAATTTAAAAGAAGAAATAATAAAATTAAAAAATGAATTAGATGTAACATTAGTAGCTCACTTCTATCAAAGAGATGAAGTTTTTGATTTAGCTGATATTACTGGTGATTCATTAGAATTAGCTAAAAAAGCAAAAGCTACTGACTCAAAATTTATAGTTTTTTGTGGTGTTGGATTTATGGGTGAAAGTGTAAAAGTCATGAGTCCGGAGAAAAGAGTTTTAATGCCAAAAATTGCATGTTGTGCAATGGCTAGAATGATTGATGAAGGTTATTACGAGCAGAATCTTGAAAAAATAAATGCAGCTGGAATATCTAATGATGAGATTTTACCAATTACATATATTAATTCAAGTGCAGCTGTAAAAGCTAGAGTTGGGAAAATGGGTGGAATGGTTTGTACTTCATCAAATGCTTATAAGATTATTGAAAAAGGTCTAAAATCTGGAAAGAAAATATTTTTTGTTCCAGATAGATGTTTAGGTCAAAATTTTGCAAAATCATTAAATTTGAAGTCTGCAATTGTTGGAGATGGAAGTGATTTAAAAGAAGCTGATATTATATGTTATAACGGTTTTTGTTCAGTTCATCAACAATTTACTGTTGATGATATAGAATTTTATAGAGAAAAATATCCAGATATCTTAATTGCAGTTCATCCTGAATGTGATCCAAAAGTTTGTGATGCCTCAGATTTTGTAGGTTCAACTTCACAGTTAATTACATATATAAAAGAATTACCAGTTGAACAAAAAATTGCTGTTGGTACTGAGTTTAATATGGTAAATAGATTAAGAACAAAAAATACATATATTTTATCTTCTACAAAACCAGAGTGTCCAACAATGAATGAAACAACGCTTCAAGATGTTTACAACACTTTAAAATCTATAAAAGATGATAATATTATGAAAGAAACAGAAATTGTTGTGTCTCCTGAAAACACAAAATATGCAAGATTAGCTTTACAGAGGATGTTTGAAGTATGATTAATATAAAAAAATTTGTAAAAAATGCCATTATAGAAGATAATGGTAGAGGAGATTTATTCTTCGATGTAGCTCCAAAAGGTAGATTTACTGCACGTGCAATTGCTAAATCAGATGGAATAATTGCGGGAATTCAATATGTAAAAGTTTTAGCACGAACTGAAAAGTTTGATTGTAAATTTTTAAAAAGAGATGGTGATGAAATCAAAGCAGGTGAGGTTATAGCTGAACTTGAAGGAAAAGCTTCTATTCTTCTATCAAGTGAGAGAACATTTTTAAATATTCTTCAACATGCATCAGGAATTGCAACAATGGCAAATCAATATGCAAAACTTATGGAAGGTACAGGTGTTGTTTTATTAGATACAAGAAAAACAAGACCACAACTTAGAGATTTTGAAAAGTATGCGAGTAGAGTTGGTGGAGCAATAAATCATAGACTTGGTCTTGATGATTGTTTAATGTTAAAAGATACTCACTTAAGAACTATTGATAATTTAAAAGAGTTTGTGAAAAAAGCTAGAAAGAGAATTTCATGGGTTACAAAAATTGAAATTGAATGTGAAACATTTAATCAAGTAAAAGAAGCTATGGATGCTGGAGCTGATATTATTATGTGTGATAATATGACACCTGAACAAATAAAAGATGTTGTTAAATTTAGAGATGAAACATATCCACATATTTTATTAGAAGCTAGTGGTAATATTGATTTAACAACTATTAAAACTTATGCTCTCACAGGTGTAGATGCAATTAGTAGTGGAAGTATTATTCATCAAGCAACTTGGTTAGATTTTTCAATGAAGTTTGACTAATCATTAACTTTTTGTTAGTGTAATTTTTATACAATAAATAGTTCAAAATATAAGGATAGGGATTGAAAAAAGATTTTATAGTTAGTAACAAAATTGATATGGCAACATATACTCAAGCTTTAAAGCTAATTGAGGAAAGTAAATATATTCTAATAATTACTCATGTAAATCCAGATCCTGACTCAATATCTTCAGCACTTGCATTATCGAATTTATTTTATGAAAATAAAATAAAGCATAAAGTATTTAATATAAGTTCAGATTTACCAGATAACTTAAATTTTTTAAGTGGATTTGAAAAAATTACTGATCAATTACCAAAATTCTTCGATCTAGCAATTTCTGTGGATTGTGGGACTTATCCTAGACTTGGATTTGAATTAGATAAAGATATTCCTTTAATTAATTTTGATCATCATAAATCAAATAATAATTTTGGAACAATAAATATAGTTGATCCTATGAAAAGTTCAACCGCTGAAATTATATATGATTTTTTTAAGCATAATGGATTATATATTACTAAAGATTCTGCTACTGCATTATATGTTGGTATTTATGATGATTCTTTAGCTTTTTCATTAGCTAGATGTGATGAATTAACATTTGATAAAGTTAATTTTTTAGTTCAATGCGGAGCTAGTCCTTCAAAAATTGCAAATAAACTTCTAAGAAGAGATTCATTAGCAAAATATAGAATAATTCCTAAAGTTTTAGATAGCTTAGAATTATTTAAAGAAGGAGAAGTTGCTTCTATAATTGCTGAAGAAGAATGGTTTAAACAAACAGGTGCACATAATAGAGATTGTGAAGATGCTTTAGATATGGTAATGAGTATAGCAATAGTAAAAATTGCTTTTTTCGTAAGAATAGTATCTTCAAAAGCTAGAATATCTTTACGATCAAAGGGCAGTGTAGATGTATCTAAAATTGCTGGACATTTTAATGGTGGTGGACATTTTAATGCTGCAGGATGTACAATAGATACAAATGATGTAAATAAAGCAAAGAAATTAGTTTTAAAGGAAATTTTTGAGTTATATAAATAGAAAAAAAAATAATAAAGCAAAGATAGCATTAGTATATATTATTATTGCAATAATAATTGGCTTAGGTGCATTTGTATTCTTATCTCCAATATTTGAAAAGAATAGTCCTAAGATATCATTAGATAAAGAGATATTTTGGAATTTAAAATCTCCTTTAAAGGTTAATTTTAGTGATGATACTGAAATATCATCATATAATATTACATATTACGATGACAATAATGAAATTAAATTAGATACAAAGAAATTAGATGAATCAAAGGGTTCAATTGATTTAAATATTATTGCACCAAAAATAGATTTAAGAACAAAAACAAAAAATGCAATGTTAAAAATTGAAGTTACAGATACAAGTAAGTGGAATTTCTTTATGGGTAATAAAACTATTAAAGATATTAAAATCAAAATAGATAAAAAAAGACCAGTTGCTAATGTTATATCTAACTCTTATTTGATAAAACAAGGTGGAAGTGCAGCTGTTGTTGTTGAAGTAAAAGATGAAAACTTAGAAGATTTTTATATTTCATTTAATAATGAAGAGAGATTTGAATTATTTCCATTTTATAAAGATAATTTTTATATAGCATTAATTGCTTGGCCTATTGATATAAAAGAGTTTAAACGTGTAAATTTAGTAGCAATTGATAAAGCTAGAAATAAAACAGTAACAAAAGTACCTTTATATATTAGAAGCTTAAATATAAAAATTGATAATATGAAAATATCTGATAAATTTATTAACCAAGTAAGTAAAAATGTTCTTACAAAAAGTGGTTATGATATTCCTGATGATCAAGCATCAATTTTTATTAAAGAGAATAAACATTTAAGACAAAGAAATGTTGAGACTATCAAAAGAGAATCATTAAATAATATGAATAGGGATAAAGTTACTAAGTTTAATCTTAAAACTTTTAAACGATTACCATCATCAATGAAATTTGCAGGATATGGTGAAAGAAGAAATTATACTTATGAGGGTAAACAAATTGATGAAGCTTGGCATTTAGGTGTAGATTGGGCAAGTGTAAAAAATGCAAAAATATATACTTCAAATGATGGAAAAGTTATTTTTAAAGACTATTTAGGAATTTATGGAAATGCACTTATTATTGATCATGGTCTTGGATTAGGGACTCTTTATGCTCATACAAGTAAATCAATTGTTGAAGTAGGTGATATAGTTAATGCAGGTGATTATATTGCAAATACAGGATCAACTGGTGCTGTATTTGGAGACCATCTACACTTTGGAGTATTGATTCAAGGTATAGAAGTGAATCCTATCGAATGGCTTAGCAAACAGTGGATCAATGATAATATTACTAAAACTATTAATGATGCTAAGAAAGTGATTGATAAAAAATGAAACAAAGAACAATAGCTAAAGAAGTTGAAATAGTTGGAATTGGTTTACATAAAGGTGTTCCTGTAAAAATGAAACTTGAACCTCTAGAAGAAGATGCTGGAATAATCTTTTATAGAGTTGATGAAGGAATTACAATACCTTTATGTATTGAAAATGTTGTTGATACAAAAATGGCAACTGTAATTGGAAAAGATGGAATTATTATATCTACAATTGAGCATTTATTATCAGCTGTTTATGCTTATGGGATTGATAATCTTAGAGTTGTAATAGATAATGATGAAGTACCAGTTTTAGACGGTAGTTCATCTGGTTATTGTATGCTTATTGAAGAAGCAGGAATAAAAGAGTTAAGTAAATCAAAAAAAGCAATAAAAGTTAAAAAAGCTGTTGAAGTTACAACAGAAGATGGAAAAAGAGTTACTTTAAAACCATCAGATAGAATTATTTATGATTTTCAAATAGCTTTTGATCATCCTTCAATTGGTGAGCAAAACTTTCATTTTGATTATTCAATAAGTGAATATAAAGAGAATATCTCTCGGGCAAGAACTTTTGGTTTTTTACATGAAGTTCAATATTTAAGAAGTATTGGTCTTGCTCAAGGTGGTTCAATGGAAAACGCTATTGTTCTTGATCAAACAAAAGTTTTAAATCCTGAAGGTTTAAGATTTGATGATGAGTTTGTAAGACATAAAATACTTGATGCAATTGGTGATATGGCATTGTTAGGGTATACAATGGTTGGAGAGTATGATGCTGTTGCAGGAAGTCATCATTTAAATCACTTATTAACAAAAGAGCTTTATAAAGATGCTTCTAATTATGAAATAATTGATTTAGAAGAAGCTAGTGAAGAAGCAGAAGTATTTGAATTAGCTTATTCAAAAGTAGAAGTATAAGGTGATTATTTGACTGAAGTTATAGTTATAAGTATTTCAAATCCTTTATTAATTGGCATTTATGAAAATAAACAATTAATAAAAGAGTATAAGTTAGAAGGTAAAACATCGGATTTACTTCCTTCTTTGTTTAAAAAGATATTAAAAGAATTTGATATTAAAAGAATAAATTATGTAAATTCTCCTGGGTCATATATGGCAATAAAGGTTGCATATATTTTTTTAAAAACGATTAGTATTACCAAGAATATAGAACTTCTAGCTTGTAATGGTTTTGAATTTAATCAAAATTCTCCAATTAAAGCATTAGGTAAAAAATACTTTAAACAAATTAAAAACGAAATTAAAGTTGACTTTTTAGAAAAAGACGATATAATTCGCGACTTTAAATTACCCAAGAATATAGATAAGATAAATTTTAATAAACAAACACTGCCAATATATAATTTACCAGCTGTTTAAAGAAGGAAATAGATGAAAGTAAGCGTTCCAGCAACTAGTGCTAATTTGGGACCGGGTTTTGATACATTAGGCTTAGCAATTGCCATGAAAAACCAAGTAATAATAAGACCATCAAAATTTCATAGTGTGTCATTAAAAGGTGAGGGTGCTAATAATCCTGTTTTAAAAGATAACAATATGTTTATTTCAATATTTAATGATTTTTATCATAATTTAGCAGTTAAAAAGAGACATTATAGATTTGAATTTTATAATGAAATACCACTTTCACGTGGTCTTGGAAGTTCGTCTGCTGTAATTGTTTCCGCAATTGCTTCTGCTTATGCAATTGAAGGAATAAGATTAGAAAAAAGTAAATTACTGAATCTTGCTCTTGCATATGAAAATCATCCTGACAATATTACATCAGCAGTAATGGGTGGTTTTAATGTATCTAAAGTACAAGATAATGAAGTAACATTTATAAATAAATCTATTCCTAGATCTTTAAAAGCTGTTGTAGTTATTCCAAATAGACCAATATCAACGCAATTATCTAGAAAAGCATTACCTTTTAAATATTCAAAAGAAGATGTTATTTTTAATATTTCACATGCATCATTATTAACAGCTGCATTTATGAGTGAAGATTGGAAAATGTTAAGAACAGCTTCTTTAGATAAAGTACATCAAAAATATAGAATGAAACAAATGCCAGAGTTGTTTGATGTTCAAAAAACTTCACTAAGATTAGGTTCATTAATGAGTACACTTTCAGGTTCAGGTTCTACGTTCTTTTCAATGTGTTTTGCAGAAGATGCAAAGAAAATAGAAAAAGGACTTAAAAGTAAATTCCCACATTTTAAAGTTTTTACATGTGACTTTGATAACAGTGGTGTACGGATTGATATTTGATTTTTTTTGATATTAAGAATTTTTTAGGTATAATCGTTGGCTGAATTAAAATTAACATTACGAACATGTATTGTTTGTAGGAAAAAAATTGAGCAAAAAGAGCTTTTAAGATTAAAATGTGAAGATAAAAAACTTGTACTATACAATAATTATGGTAGAAGTTTTTATATCTGTAAGGATTGTATTAGTTTATTACAATCGGATATTAATCAGAAAGCCTATAAAAAAATAGAAAAATCACTTTTTAAAGAGTGCAAAAATAAAGATAAGTATGTTGAACAACTTAAGGAGATGCTAACAGATGTCAGATAAAGTAAGAGTTTATGAAATTGCAGAAGAGGCAGGAGCTAGTAGCTCAGATGTAATTGCAAAAGCTAAAGATTTAAAAATAGAACTTAAATCACCACAAAGCGCGGTATCAATTGAAGATGCTGAGGAAATTACTAATTATATTATGACTGGTAAAAGTGCTAAACTTCCAGTTAAAGTGAAAAAAACAGTAGTAAAAAAAGTAATAGAAGAGAAAAAAGAAGAAGAACCAACTCTAAAAGTAGAAGAGAAAGTAGAAGAAAAGAATGTAACTGCTAAAAAAGCTGATGCAATATCTAAACCTAATGCTGTTGATACTACATCATCTCCAATAGAAAAAGTCGAAGAAGTTAAAAAAGTATCTGAAGAAAAAAAAGAAGATGCTAAAAAAACAGAAGATAAGAGTGATGCCCCAGTAATTAAGAAAATAATTCCTAAAAGAAGAGGACTTAAAATTGTTAAAAAGAAAAAACCAAGAATTGAAGAGAAAAAAGTAGAATTTAATTCTCCTCTTGCTGGTGCACCTAAAAAACAAATGAAATCATTAAGTGAAATTTTAGGTAATAACAATGATGATAAAAAAGATAATACAGATTTTAAAACTAAATCTAAAAAAGATAAAAAGAAAACTACAGTAAGAGCTCAAGATCATGGTAGAAAATTAGATGTTAATAGAAACGGAGCTTCAGATGGTTTCTCTTCAAGTTCAACTGATTCTTTATTAGGTGAAGAAGTATTCTTACTTGATTTAGGTTTAGCAGATAAATCAAAATTATTAGAAGAAACAAAACCTCATAATCAAAATAAACAATCTAGATCTTCAAGACCTGCTGCTTTTGGAAATAGACCTCAAGGTTTAAAAAGAGGTAAAAGAAAGAAAAGATTTAAAAGAACAGAAGAAGAAATTGAAATTAATGAAGTTACAATTCCTGAAGATGTTAGAGTATATGAATTTGCAGAAGCTTGTGGAAAAACAGCATCTGATGTAATTTCTGTATTATTTGGTTTAGGAATGCTTGTAACTAAAAATGACTTCTTAAAACAAGATGAATTAGAAATCTTAGGTGAAGAGTTTGGTATTGAAGTTACTGTTAAAGATGCATTAGAAGATGTTAATTATGTTGAAGATTATCTTGAAGAAGATATCGATGAATCTCATTTTGTAACAAGACCTCCTGTTGTTACTATTATGGGACACGTTGATCATGGTAAAACTTCATTATTAGACAAAATTAGATCTGCAAAAGTAGCTTCTGGTGAAGCTGGTGGAATTACTCAACATATTTCTGCATATACAATTGACCAAAATGGTCAAAAAATTACTTTTGTTGATACTCCAGGGCATGCTGCTTTCTCTGAAATGAGATCAAGAGGTGCTGATATTACTGATATTATTATCATAGTTGTTGCTGCTGATGATGGTGTTAAACCACAAACTGAAGAAGTTATAGCTCATGCTAAAGCATCTGGTTGTCCAATTATTGTTGCAGTTAACAAAATGGATAAAGAAAGTGCAAATATGGATATGGTAAAAGCTCAAATGGCTGAGAGAGAAATGACTCCAGTTGATTGGGGTGGAGATGTTGAATTTATTGGTATTTCTGCAAAAACAGGTATGGGGGTTGATGATTTATTAGAAAACATTTTAATTCAATCTGAAATACTTGAACTTAAAGCTGACCCAGATGCAAAAGCTAAAGGTGCAGTTGTTGAATCATTATTAGAAAAAGGTAGAGGTCCAGTTGCTACTATTATTGTTCAAAATGGTACATTAAGAGTTGGTGATAATATTGTTTGTGATACTACTTACGGTAGAGTAAAAGCAATTACTAATGATATGGGTAAACCAGTAAAAGAATTAGGACTTTCTGAAACAGGTAATGTTTTAGGATTACATGAAGTTCCAGTTTCTGGTTCTGTTATGGTTGCACAAGATTCTGATAAAGAAGCTAAAGAAATTGCAAACACTAGAGCAGAACATGCACGTGCAAAAGAGCTTTCAAAATCTACTAAAGTTTCATTAGAAGAGATGAGTGGATTAATAGCAGAAGGTAAAATCAAACAACTTCCTGTAATTATTAAAACAGATGTTGGTGGTTCATTAGAAGCTATTAAAGGTTCATTAGAAAAAATTGCAAATGAAGAAGTAAAAGTTAAAGTTCTTCACGCAGCAGTTGGTGGAATTACTGAATCTGATTTAGTATTAGCAAATGCATCTGAGGGTTGTATTATCTTAGGATTTAATGTAAGACCTACAGGAAGTGTTAAACAAAAAGCTAAAGCTGATGGTGTTACTATTAATACATATACAATTATCTACGATTTAATTGATGATGTTAAAGATGCATTATCTGGTATGATGAGTGCAGTGATTCGTGAAGAAAATACAGGTCAAGCTGAAGTTAGAGATACATTCGTTGTTCCAAAAGTTGGAACAGTTGCTGGATGTTTAGTAACAGATGGTAAAGTAATCAGAGGTGGTCATGCTAGAATCATTAGAGATGGTATTGTTACTTATACAGGTAAAATTTCATCATTAAAAAGATTTAAAGATGATGCTAAAGAAGTTGCTAATGGTTATGAGTGTGGTATTATGTTTGATAAATTTAATGATATTCAAGTTGGAGATTTCATTGAAACATTTATTCAAATTGAAGAAAAAGTTTCGATTGACGACTAATTATGAAAAGTGTTAATTTACAAAGAACAGAATCTTTATTAATGGAGTTAATTCCAGAAGCTCTATCAGATTTATCTGATGGGCGAATTAACTCTTTAGCAATTACAGGTGTAAACTGTAAAAATGGTAAATATGATGCATTAGTTTATTTTGATGGTTCAGATTTTGAGAAAAAAGAAATAAATCAAATTGTTTCTTTATTAAATAAAGCAAATGGAAGATTGAAATCTCATATACTAGCAAGTACAGGCTGGTATAAATGTCCAGATTTTAAGTTTGTTAATGATACTTCTTTAGAAAAATCAAGAAATATTGAAGCATTATTCGCTCAAATTAATAAATCAAAAAGTGATAAAGAATGAATTTAGAAGAATCGATAAAATTAGCAGTTGAAAGTTTAGGTGTTGAACTTTATGATATTACTACTGCAAGAGAACATGATGATAATATTTATAGAGTAAGTATTACTTCAAAAGATGGTGTTAATTTAGATAAATGTGCAGAAGTTTCAAGAATGATATCTCCTATTTTAGATTTAGATGAACCACTTGGTGGTAAATATAAATTGGAAGTTAGTTCTCCTGGAATTGAAAGACGACTTAAAACTAAGCATCATTTTATATCTTCAGTTGGTGAAAATGTTAAAGTTAAAGATATCGCAACAGATGTTTTTAAAGGTAAACTTTTAAGTGCTGACAATAATAAAATTACTATTGAAACAGAATTTGGTAAAGAAGAATTAGAATATGGTTCTATTTTATCTGCATCTACTTATTTTAAATGGTAATAAAATAATAATAAATTAAAAAAAGGAAGTTGATATTCAACTTCCTTTTTTTTTACAAAAAAATACGATATAAAGAAGAAAAATGAAAATTAATAATGAATTTTTTATGAAATTAGCTATAGATGAAGCTTGGAAATATCAATTTCTTACTTATCCTAATCCTGCAGTTGGATGTGTAGTTACAAAAGGTGAGGGTGAAATATTATCAATTGAAGCTCATAAAGAATCAGGAATGCCTCATGCGGAAGTTAATGCACTTAAAGCTGCATTTTTAAAATATTATCCTAATGATTTATTAAAAACAATTTCTGATTCTTTTAAAATACATGAGTATTTAATAAAAAATCACAATGGTTTTTTTAATGATTGTACTATATATGTAACTTTAGAACCATGTAATCATATTGGTAAAACTCCTTCATGTGCAAATTTAATAAAAGAACTAAAACCTAAAAAAGTTATAGTGGCTCATGAAGATTTAAATAAAGTGGCTTCAGGAGGCTGTGAGACTATATTATCTAATAATATTGAGCTAGAGTTAGGTTGTTTAAGAAAAGAAGCTTATGAGCTTTTATATCCATTTATAAAGTGGAATAGTGGAACATTTATATTTTACAAAATGGCTCAAACATTAAATGGTTGTATTGATGGTTCTATCTCATCTAATCATTCAAAAGCATATGTTCATAGCTTAAGAGATAAAGTTGATTTAATGCTTATAGGTGGAAATACTGTACGAAGTGACAAACCAACTCTTGATGCTAGATATATAGCAGGAAATGCTCCTGACATTATGATATATAGTAAGAATAAAATATTTGATAACAAAATACCTTTATTCCATGTTCCTAATCGTAAGGTAATTATAAGTGATGATTTATTTAAACTTTTAGATTACAAGTTTATTATGGTTGAAGGAACATATAATTTATTAGATATTTTAAAAGAAAGATTAGATTATATTGTGCTAATAATAAGTCCAAAAATTAGAAAAGGTATTAATGCTTTAAATGAGTTAGATATTGATTTTAAGATAGTTCATGAAAATTATATTGGTGAAGAAAAATTAGTTTTTTTAAAAAGAAAAGATTAGGGTTACTTAAAGTGCTAAAAGGTTAAGATTTATTGTTGAAATCAAGATAGAGTTTTATTTGATGAGGGAGCTTACAAATGTAAGTGACTGAAGAAAATAAAGCTATATCGCAGTATTTCTACGATAAAGCTTATTCTTTTTATTTTACTTTCTCAATATATTCACCAGTTTTAGTATCACATTTAATAATGTCACCCTCTACTAAGTGAAAAGGTATTTGAACAATAGCACCACATTCTAAAGTTGCTGGTTTTTTACCACCTTGTGAATCACCTTTAAAATTAGGTGGAGTTTCTACAATTGTCATCTCTACAGTTGCAGGAGGCTCAACAGTAATTGCTTCACCTTTGAAGAACATCATATCAACATTCATTCCATCAATAATCCATTTTTCAGCATCACCAACTTGTTCGTAAGTTAAACCAATTTGTTCATATGTATTTGTGTCCATAAATTGTAACATCTCACCATCATCATATAAAAACTGCATAGTTTTTTGTTCTAAATCTGGAGTTTCAAATTTATCACCTGCATGAAATGTTTTTTCAATTGTTTTTGCATTTAAAAAGTTTTTAATCTTACATCTTACGAATGCAGCACCTTTTCCAGGTTTAACATGTGCATAGTCTGTAATCTTATATGGAATACCATCCACTTCAATTTTTAAACCTTTTTTTAAATCACTCATTCCTAAAGCCATAAGCTCTCCTTAAATTTCAGCGTATGAAACAGATATTGCTGCTTCTAAACTGTTAAGTTCTTTTAATGTTTCTGTGCAAACTTTTTCATCAACAAGAATAACAGCTAAAGCACCGTCTTTCCCTCTTGATAATCTAAAGTCTGCAATATTTATATTTTTATCACCAAGAAGTTTTCCAACTTCTCCAATAACACCAGGAATATCATTATTTCTCATAATAACCATTTTCCCTTTAGGCTCAATATCAAATACAAAGTTATTAATACCTACAATTCTTTGAACATTTTCATCAAAAACTGTTCCAGAAATTGCAATTGTACCTTTTTCAGTTGTAAGTTTTACTGTTACTTTATTACTATAACCACTTGTATTATTTGATATTTCAGCAGAATCAATTTTAATACCTTTGTCTTCTGCCCAGAATTTTGCATTAACATAATTAACTTCATCACCTGATGAAATTTTAAGTGCTCCAACTGTTGCAAAAGTGTTTAAAGAATCTAAATATTCAGAAATTTCACCTTGTGCTGATACTGTAATAGATCTAATTGCAGATTTATCAATTTGAGCACAAAGAAAAGCCATTTTTTGAGTTAACTCAATATATGGTTTTACAAATGATGGAATTTTACTTTCATCTATTGGTAAATTTAATGCATTTGGATATGCACTTCCTCTTGCAGATTCAATTGCATTTTGAGCAGCTTGAATAGCAATTTGTTTTTGAGATTCTTTTGTATTAGCACCTAAGTGTGCAGTTACAGTAACATTTTGTAAATCTAATAATGGGTGATTTATTGCTGGTTCTTTAATAAATACATCAATTCCAGCCATTGCGATTTTTCCAGATTTAAGGTTATTAACTAATGCTTCTTCATTATATAATCCACCTCTAGCACAATTAATTAAAATTACGCCATCTTTCATTTTAGCAATTTCTTCTTCACCAATTATATTTATAGTTTCTTGATTTTTTGGAGTATGAATTGTGATAATATCACAATCTAAAATATCTTGAAAATTTGTTGTATATTTAACATCTAAATCAGTTGCTTTTGTTGAAGGAATATATGGATCGTATGTTACTACATCCATTTCAAATGATTTAGCTCTTAATGCAACTCTATGTCCAATGTTACCAAAACCAATAACACCTAATTTTTTACCAAAAAGTTCATTTCCATACCAATCTTCTCTTTTCCAAATTCTTTCATTTTTAAGTTGATTGTGTGCATACGGAAACTTTCTCATACAAGATAACATATGGGCCATTGTTAATTCAACTGCTGCGATTGTATTCGCTGTTGGAACGTTCATAGCAATGATTCCTCTTTTGCTACAACCTTCCATATCAACATTATCATATCCAACACCAGCTCTAATAATCGCTTTTAGATTAACAGCTGCATTTAAAAACTTTTCATCAACAGTAGTTGATGATCTAGTAATTGCTACATCTGCATCTTTAATTACATTTAAAAGTTCATTTTTATCAATATCTGCTGCATATACATAATTAACATCTTCAGTATTTTTTAAAATATTTAATCCGTCTTCATGTATATGGTCACAAACTACGATTGTGTATTTATTCATTTAAACTAATCCTATATATTATTTAATTTGATCTTTTAATAAATCGCCTAAAGTCATAGATGAAGTGTCATTAACTGCTTTAAGAACTTCTCTTTCTTGTTGTTGCTCTAATCTTTTAACTGATAATCTAACTCTATTTCTTTTAGTATCAATATTTACAATTACAGCTTCAATTTCATCGCCACTTTTAATTTCTTCAATTACTAATGGTTCAACATCTTCATTTCTGATTAATCCATCTAAATTATCTTCTAATTTAATAAATACACCGAAATCTTTTGCATCTTTAACAATTCCTTTAACTATATCACCAACTTTATGAGTTTCTTGGAATTTTTTAGCAGGAGAATCAGCAATTTCTTTTACTGATAATGAAATATTTTCTTTTTCTCTATCAATTTTGATAATTTTAACTTCTACTTCATCACCTTTTTTGAATAAGGCTTTACATTTTGCATTAGTTTCCCATGAAGCTTCTTCATTATGTAATAATCCATCAACATCACCAATAGTAACAAATGCACCAAAGTCAGTTAATGTAGCTATTTTACCAGTGATTATTTCACCTACTTTATGTTCTTTTGTGAATTTTGCGAAAGGTTTTTCTTGTAAATTTTTTAAAGATACTCTTAATCTTTTTGCATCAACATTTAATTCAATTACTTCAACATTAATTTCTTCATTTAAAGTTAATAATTCTTTTGGATTTTTTACATTTTTATTCCATGAAATTTCAGAAATATGTAATAAACCTTCTATATCATTTCCTAAATCAACAAACGCACCGTAAGATTCAAAGTTAGAAACAGTAACAGTAATTGTATCACCTACATCTAATTCATCTTTAATTTCTTCCCAAGGGTTAGAAAGCGCAGCTTTAATTGATAATGATAAATGTTGTTTTGCTTTATCATATGATAATACAACTACAGTAACTTCGTCACCTTCATTGTAATAGTTAGCAGGATTTACAGGACCTTTGTAAGATATTTCATTGTAATTAACTAAACCGTCAATTCCATCTAAATCTACAAACATTCCATAAGAAGTGATTTTTTTAATGATACCATTAACTGGTTCATTTTTTTCTAAGATAGCAGCAACTCTAGAATCTTTAAGAGCTTTACCTTCTTCAATTAATTTCTTTCTAGAAACTATAATTGAATTTTGTGCTTCGTTTACTTTTAAAACTTTAGCTTTAACTTTTTTACCAACAGCACCAATTGCTTTTAAGTAAGATTGAGCCATAGGCATGAAATATTCACAACCATCTTCATCTTCAATTATAAATCCACCTCTTGGTTTAACAGAAATGATTTTACCTTCAATTGTTACATTTTCAATATCTTCACCATGTAATTTAACAAATGCGTCAAATTTTTCTTTTTGAAGAACTTTTTTATGTGAAATATTAGGTCTTTCCCCTCTACTTCCCATTAACATTACAGGGATTGTATCACCCTCTTTGAATTTTACTTCACCATTAGTTGTGATTTCAGATATATAAATCTGACCTTCAACTTTTTGACCAACGTCAACTAAAACTCTGTCACCAGAAATTTCTACAATTACACCATCTACTACAGAGTTGTTCTCAGCGTTCTCAAAAGATTCGTTAAGCATTTGCTCAAAATTAAAATCTTCGCCTAAATCAATATCATCGATACCCATTTTATTCCTTCATATTATCCGTTTTATTTAGTTCACGATTATACAAAAAGAATACTTAAATTATTTAATCATACTTTTTCTATAGTGTTAACTACCTGTTGAATAATCCAATCTGGAGTCGAGGCACCCGCAGTTATACCACATAATTTTTTATTTGTAAACCATTCTTTATTGATCTCTTCTTCATTTTCAATTAAGTATGAATCTTCACAATTCTCTTTACAGATAGAATGTAATTGTTTTGTATTTGAAGAATTTTTTCCACCAATTACTACCATTACATCAACTTGATTTGATAGTTCTCTTGCTGCATCTTGGTTCTCAAAAGTTGCATCACAAATGGTATTAAAAACTCTAACTTCTTTCTTTTTTAATATTAATGAGTTTACAATTTCTAAATATTTTTCTTTCTTTTTAGTTGTTTGTGCAACTGTTGCAATTTTTGAATATTTGAATTCTATGTTTTCTAGATCAGATGGTTCTAATACAATATGAACATCCTCTTGGTCTTCTCCATAAGATTGAACACCTTTAACTTCAGGATGATCTGCATCACCAAATATAAGAATAGAATACTCTTCTTTTGACATTTTTTTAACTATTTGTTGTGGTGTTGTTACAAAAGGACAAGTTGCATTTATTACTTTCACATTTTGTTTTCTTAAGTTTTTTAAATCATTTTTTGGAATACCATGTGTTCTAATTATTACAGTATCGTTGTCTTTTATATCTTCTAAATTTTCATAAAGCCCAACATTGAAATCATTTCTTAATCTATTTATTTCATCTTGATTATGTATTAATGGACCCATTGTTGATGAGTTTTCATATGATTCAGCAATTTTAATTGCCCTTTTAACACCAAAACAGAATCCGTAATTTGAAGCTAATTTAACTTTCATTCTTTATCCTTAAAAATTGTCCCAATTTCTAAGGGACTTTGTATTTAATAACTTCTTTTTACAATGAAAATAAATTCCAACAAAAGAAGTAAATCCTAAAGAAACAACGAGTTGTTCTTAATATAAAGAGTCTAAAATCTCTTTAAAGTTTGGAAATGATGTATCAATGCATTGTGTATCTTCAATTTCCATATCACTATTTAATCCTGCAATTGCAAAACTCATTGCAATTCTATGATCACCTGATGAATTAATAACTGCTTTTTGGATTTTACCACCATTAATTTCATAACCATCTTCATATTCTTTATAATCAACACCACAAAGCTTTAAATTACTTACTACTGCAGTTATTCGATCTGATTCTTTTACTCTTAATTCTTTTGCATTTGATACTGTTGATTTACCTTTTGCTAAACTCATAGCAATAGAAAGAGCAGGAAGTTCATCAATTAACCATGAAATGTTTTCACTTACATTAACAGCATTTAATTCATTGTTAATAACTTCTATATCACCTATTGGTTCATAAACATTTTCTTTTTCAATAAAGTTTACTATTACTCCCATTCTTTTTAAAACATGATATGCTTCGATTCTTGTTGGGTTTAGAGTTACATTTTTGATTAAAACGCGTGAATCTTTTGTAATAGCAGCTGCAAGAGCAAAGAAAAAAGCAGATGAGGGATCAGTTGGTACTGTAATATTTAAAGGTTTTAATGTACCTGTTAATGGATGTATGTTTATAAAACCATTTTTATCATTGACAAGTTTTGCACCCATACCTTTTAACATTCGTTCAGTATGGTCTCTTGTTAATTCATTTTCTTTATATTTACAAATTCCTGTTGCTCTTAAGGCTGCTAGTATCATTGCTGATTTTACTTGAGCTGAATCAACTGGTGAATGATAAGAAAAAGGAGTTAATTCTTTCACTCCTCTTATAAATAATGGGGCTTTATTGCCATTTTCTCTACCATCAATTAAAGCACCAATACTTCTTAGAGGATTTGCAACTCTACTCATTGGTCTATTCATTAAATACTTATCACCAACTAAGGTAAAAGCTCCATCTACTGATGCTAGAAGACCACAAAATAATCTCATTGCAGTTCCAGAATTTCCACAATCTAAAACATCTTTTGGTTCAGTTAATTTTGAAGTTGGAGTTATTTCAACACTAGACCCATTTCTTTTAATTTTTGCACCTAATTGCTCAACAATACTAAGTGTATTTAATGTATCTTCAGCTGTTAAATAATTCTTGATATAAGATGTTTTATCAGAAAAAAGTGAAAACATTGCACATCTATGAGATATTGATTTATCACTTGCAATTGAGTCAATCTCAATATCAAATGCCTTGTCTAGTTTTTTTATACTAAATTTTTCCACTTTTTGCCTTTTTTTAATTATCTTATATTTTTATTGTCTTAAACCAATTGAAAGTTTTGTTTCTAGAGCTTGTAAAATATTATTCATAGAATTAGTTATATCTTCTTCTTCCATTGTTTTTTCATCATTTTGTAAAACAAATCTAATTGTTAAACTTTCATGTTCACCTAAATTTTCATCATTATAAATATCAATTAAATTATATTGTTTAATATTTGTATCATTTAAAGAATTGATTACATCTTTGATTTCTTTATAAGCTAATGTTTTTGGTGCAATTATGCTTAAATCTTTTTTTGATGCTTGGAATTTTGAATAACCTGATGTTTTAACTAAATCATTTTTAATTAAATCAAAATCAATTTGTGCAACAAATGTATCTGATAAATCATAATCTTCACATACACTTGGATGTACTTTAGAAATAAATCCAATAATTTCTCCATCAACAATTACATTTGCATTTTGATATGGATGAATAAAATCATTTTCAATTTTTGTCATTGGCTCTAAATCAAATTTCCCAATTGTATTTAAAATTTTCTTTGCAAATTTGAATAAGTCAATATTTTGAGGTTTACCAGCATTTTTTACATCTTCTAATTCACCTGCACCTGTTTGAATAAAAGAAATTGCTTTAGATTCATTTCTATTAACATCAAATATTGTTCCAATTTCAAAGAATGAAGTAGATTTTGCACCAATTTTATAGTTACTAGCACAAGCTTCAAGTAAATTTAAAAGCATAGTAGTTCTATACGTATTTAATTCTTTTACAATTGGATTTAATATATCTAGTTCTTCTTTTACAACAGGAAAAGAATATTTTTCTAAATTTTCTCTAGATGCAAATACATAAGTTAATGTTTCATTAAATCCATTTTCACAAGCTTTAAGTCTTAATTTATTCTTTTTAACTAAATCATTTGTTGTATGGTTAATTCTATTTACTTCATCAATTGCTAAAGGTTTTGCTTTAATATTATCAATACCAACAATTCTTACAATCTCTTCAGTTACATCTGCAATATTTTTTATATCATGTCTAAAAAATGGAATTTTAACGTTTAATATATCATTTAAACCATTTTTTACTTCAAAACCTAGTGAACTTAATATTCTTTCAACTTCTAATTCTGGTATTTCTTGACCAATTATTGAATTTACTTTATTCATAGTAATATCCAATGTTGCTTTTTGACTATCTTCAATAAATGATTCATTTCCTTTATATATTGAAGCTCCATGTGTTGAAAGGAAAGTTGTTAGATAATCAATTCCATAATGAATATCAGGTTCTGAACCACGAGATGATTTATAATAAACATCACCTGTTGATATTTTTGTTTCAAATACTTGCATACAAAGTTTTTCTGGATTTATATATGATGCTTCAACAATAAATGTTGTATCATTTAAATCTACTTTTTTATGATCAATACAAATAGTACTTAATTGTTCTTTTCCATAAACAGTATCAAAACCATTTTCATCTTTTTTAATTTCAAAAAGACTTAAAGTATTATCTTCTTTAGCTTGATTTTTAGAGTAAGCATTTAATAAAACTCCAGTACAATGTGTTGCATAAGTTAATGAGTTTTGAAGATCATTATTCTCTTCATATTTCCCAATTATTGCAGTTCTTAATTTTGATATTAAATCTAATTTATAAGTTTTTAAATCTATTGCTTTAAAAGTTAAAGATGAATCAATATTTTTAGCTTGTATTTCTAAAATTTGTCCAATTCCAAGTTCATTATAAGTAATTTTATTTTCAAAAGAATACATTGGAATATTATAATAAGCACTAAGTTCTCTAGCAACTCCATTTATACTTAAACAATCACCTCTATTTGCTGTTAATTCTATTTCAATAATATCATCATTTAAAAGTTTATATTCACTTAACTCTCGACCAAGTACTAATTCACCAATTGAGTCATCTAATTCTAAAATACCATCATTAAGTTTTGCTAAACCTAGTTCAGTTGACGAACAAATCATTCCGATTGAATCAACACCTCTAAGTTTTGCTTTTTTGATTTTAAAATCAGCAGATAATCTACATCCAACAGTTGCAACTGGTACAAATTGTCCTGCATCTACATTTTTTGCACCACAAACAATTTGTACTATTTCAGTACCAATATCAACTTGACAAATATTTAATTTATCAGCATCTGGATGTTTAACTTTTTCTAAAACTTTTCCAACAACTACTTTTGGTGCAATTGAAATTTGTTCTAAACTATCTACTTCTAGTCCAATTGAGTTTAATGTTTTGCAAATATCATCAGTTGAGATATCTTTAATATCAATAAATTCTTCTATCCAAGTTCTTGTAATAATCATCTAAACTGTCCTAATAATCTTGTATCACTTTCAAATAATGATCTTAAATCTCCAATATTGTGTATAAGCATTGCAAATCTTTCAACACCTAATCCAAATGCATAACCAGATTTATTTTCATAGCCAACTGCTTTGAATACATTTTGATCAACAACACCACAACCTAAAACTTCAAGCCATCCTGTATGCGAACAAACTCTACATCCTTCACCTTTACAGAATACACATGAAATATCAACTTCAGCTGATGGTTCAGTAAATGGGAAAAATGATGGTCTAAATCTAACTTCTACATCCCCAAACATATGTTGTAAAAATTCTACTAATACGTGTTTTAAGTTTGCAAATGAGATTTTATCAGCTTCATCAACAACTAATGCTTCAATTTGGTGGAACATTGGTGTATGAGTAATATCAAAATCACGTCTAAATACTGTCCCTGGAGCTATCATTCTAATAGGTGTATTTTGTTTTAACATTGTTCTAATTTGAACAGGTGATGTATGTGTTCTTAATAGAGTGTAATCTTTGTTATAAAAAGTATCTTGCATATCACGTGCAGGATGATATTTCGGTAAATTTAATGCTTCAAAGTTATGAAAATCATCTTCAACCAAAGGACCAACTTCCACTGCAAAGTTTAAGTTTTGAAAATATGTAACAATTCTATCCATAGTTTCAACTACAGGATGTGTTGCTCCACAAGATAATTCATTATTAAATCTTGTTACATCAATCTTTTCATTTTGAAGTTTTTTATTTAATGCTTCTTTTTCTAGAATTACTTTTCTATCTTCAATCGCATTAGTAATTTTTGCTTTTTGTTCATTTAGGTTTTGAGCAAAAGCTTTTTTTTCTTCATTTGGAATACTTTTCATTTTTGCAAACTCTAAAGTTAAAATACCTTTTTTACCAAGTGTTTCTATTCTAAGGTTTTCTAACTCTTCAAGTGAGGCTGCATTGCTTATTTTTTCAATCAACTCTGTCACTATATCTCCTATTTTTATGAATAATATCGAATAATTTTAATTATTCTATTTCTATATGCTTGCGATTATACTTAAAGATTTATTAGAGTTTGGTTATAATTATTTATGATTTAAATTCAAGGAAAAACAATGTGTATATTTTGTAAAATTGTAAAAGGTGAAATACCAAATCAAACGATATTAGAAGATGAAAATTTTTTAGCATTTAATGATATAAATCCAGCAAGAAAGATTCATGTATTAATTATCCCAAAAGAGCATTATGATTCATTTGATGTAATACCTCCAAAAATTATGGCAAGTATGACAGAGTTTATTCATAAAGTAGCTTCTAAATTAGAAATTAGAAAAAGTGGTTATAGATTAATTACAAATATTGGAGAGGATGGAGGACAAGAAGTTCCTCATTTACATTTTCATTTATTAGGTGGAGAAAAAGTAGGTCGTCTAGTTAGATAATAAACTTGTAGTTTAACTACAAGTTTAGATTTATTTATCTTCGTGAAAAGATCCTAAAGCCATGATTTTTGCATATTTTTTTTCATGTCTTTCTTCTGCTGTTAATAATTTTAATTCATTAACAGAAGTAATAAAATATTCACCTAAAGCTCTAATAGCTTCTTCTTTTTGTCTATGAGCACCAATTAATGGTTCATTAATTATATCATCAACTAAATTTAATTCTTTTAGATTATCAGATGTAATCTTTAATGCATTTGCAGCTGTTTCAACTTTTGTAGAATCACTCCATAAAATTGCAGAACAACCTTCAGGTGAAATTACAGCATATACTGAGTATCTCATCATTGCAAGTTTATCAGCAATAGAAATCGCTAATGCTCCACCTGAACCACCTTCACCAATTACAATTGATACTGTAGGTGTTGTTAAATCAGCAAATTCACATAAGTTTCTAGCGATTGCTTCACTTTGATTTCTCTCTTCAGCTCCTAATCCTGGATATGCACCCGGAGTATCAACTAACATAAGAATAGGAATTTGAAATTTTTCTGCCATTTTTGCAGCTCTTAATGCTTTTCTGTATCCTTCTGGATTTGGCATTCCAAAATTTCTATATAATTTATCTTTAGTACCTCTTCCTTTTTGCTCTCCAATAACCATAACTTTTTGATTATTGATATATCCAAGATAACATACAATTGCAGTATCATCTACATAATGTCTATCTCCATGGATTTCATAAGCATTAGTCAATAAACCATTGATATAATCCATTGCATAAGGTCGATCAGGGTGACGTGCTAATTGAAGTTTTTGATAGTCACTTAAATTTTTAAAAGTTTTTTCAACTTCTTTTTCAAGTTTTTTTTCTAAGATTTCAACTGCAGGTTCATCAGCTTTTGTTCTTGCTATTATGATATCATCTTCTATTTTTTTTATCTTATCTTCGAATTCTAAATAAGTTGCCAAATTTTTCCTTTATCATAAAAAAAAGAGCTAGTGTAAACTAACTCTTTTTTAATAATCATATTTTATTTATTATGCTTCATACTTTTTAAAAATCACTGAACCATTTGTTCCACCAAAACCAAAGTTATTACTCATAACCGTAGTTAGTTCTACTTTTCTAGCAGTATCAGGAACGCAATCTAAAGGACATTCAGGATCTTGATTTTTAATATTAATTGTTGGAGGAATAATTCCTTCATTTAATGCTTTAATTGCAAATATAGCTTCAATAGCGCCAGCTGCTCCTAAACAATGACCAATTTGACCTTTTGTTGAAGTAACAGGTGGACAATTTTCTACACCATTAAATAATTCAACAATTGCTTGTGCTTCATTTACATCTCCAACAGGAGTTGATGTACCATGAGAATTAATATAATCAATTTTTACATCTTCACCAAGATTAGCACTTGCCATTGCTACTGCTGCTTGCATTGCTCTTAAAGGTCCATCCATTACAGGAGCTGTAATATGATTAGCATCTGCTGATTCACCAAAACCAATAATTTCACAATAAATTTTAGCGTCACGTGCTAATGCTGAATCTAATGTTTCAACTACAAGTGCACCTGAACCTTCTCCCATAACAAATCCATCTCTATCTATATCAAATGGTCTTGAAGCAGTTTTTGGATCATCGTTTCTTGTAGATAATGCTTTCATAGCAGCAAAACCACCCATTCCAGCACCACAAATAGCACTCTCAGCACCAACAACTAAAATTCTATCAGCACCATTAAGTGAAATAGTTTTAACTGCATCATTAAGAGCATGAGTAGAAGCTGCACAAGCTGTTACATGAGATAATGATGGACCTTTTAATCCATGTTCAATTGAAATAAATCCACTTAGCATATTCACTAAAGATGAAGGAATAAAAAATGGTGAAATTCTTCTAGGTCCTCTAGTATTACATACAACAGAGTTTTTTTCAATTGTAGATAAACCACCAATTCCAGAAGCTGAAATAACACCAAATCTATTAGCATCAGCTGCTGATACTTTTCCATCTTCACCAGCTAAACCACAATCCATCATAGCTTCTTTAGCTGCTTTAATACCTAGTTGAATAAATCTGTCAGCTTTCTTTACTTCTTTTTTATCCATTACAGTTGTAGGGTCAAAGTTTTTAACTTCACCAGCTATTTTTACAGGGAATTGTTCTATATCAAATAGTGTGATTGTATCAATACCACATTCACCAGCAACAACAGCTTTAAATGAATCTTCAACATTATGCCCTATTGAATTGATAGTTCCTAATCCAGTTATAACTACTCTTTTCATTAAATCTACTCCGTCCAATTAATTATTAATTTATTTAAATTATTCAATTTTATATTAAAAAACTCAATAAGATAAATTTAAAAATAGAAGACCAGTTTCCTAGTTTCCTATTTTAAGCGTGAAAATTACGCGTTATTTTCGATGTATTTTAAAGCATCTGATACTGTTAAAATACCTTCTGCATCTTCATCAGGGATTTCAATATCAAATTTTTCTTCTAAAGCCATAACTAACTCAACAACGTCTAGTGAATCTGCACCTAAGTCTTCAATAAATTTTGAATCCTCTTTTACTTCTGCCGCATCACAATCTAATTGCTCAACTACAACTTCTATTACATCTTCTAATAATGCCATATTTAATTCCTTTTATAAAATTGTCTTAGTATTATAACAAAAAAGATTTTAAAAAGTCTTTTAAATTATAAAAATTTATTAATACGTAAATTTTATTAAACGTATAGACCACCATTTACTTTTAAAATCTCTCCAGTAATATAAGATGAATGGTCACTTAAAAGAAAAGCAACAGCATCTGCAATTTCACTAGCTTGACCAAATCTTGATAAAGGAATATTTTTTTCATACTCTGCTTTAACTTCATCTTTTAACTCATTTGTCATATCAGTTTGTATAAATCCAGGAGTAACCGCATTATATCTAATACCTCTTGGTGCTGCTTCTTTAGCAAATGATTTAGTCATAGCATTAACTCCACCTTTAGATGCAGCATAATTAGTTTGACCAGCATTTCCCATTTCACCAACGATTGAAGAGATATTCACAATTGAACCAAATCTTTTTTTACCCATAAATTTTAATGAAGCTTTACATCCTATAAATGTAGATGTTAAGTTTGCATTGATTACATCGTTAAAATCTTGAACACTCATTCTCAATGCTAATTTATCTTTTGTAATACCAGCATTATTAACTAAATAAGAAATTTCTCCATCTGCATCAACTATTGTTTTAATAGCAGCTACAAACTCTTCTTCATTTGTAACATCAGCTTTAATTATTGCAGCTTTTCCACCTGCTGTTTCAATTTCATCTTTGATTTTTTCAGCAGCTTCTGCTCCACTTCTATAATTTATCCAAACTTTTAATCCATAAGTAGCTAAAGTTTTAGCTATTTGAGCACCAATTCCACGACTTGCGCCTGTAACTAATACATTTGAACCTGTAAAATTCATTTTTGTCCTTTATTAAAATTTAATAGTAGTAAGATAAATCTTACATAAGTTGTGTATTATATCTACACGCCCCTTTTATTATCCCAAACTCGAATATGTAATCTATCAGAATATATATATCCATAATCTATTGCTAATTGAATTACTTCTTCACAATTATCATTTATGCTACTTGCTGTATCTCCAAGAGGCATTAAGTATACTTTTACTTTAGGAATATTTTTCAAAATTGTTTGAATCTCATTTTTTGCTTCTTCTAAGATTTTTGTATCAATAACAAATTTTAAATAAGAGTTTTGAGTTTCTTTTAAAATTTTTCTTAATGTTTCATAGTTAACTCTTTTCTTTAGAGATTCTAGAGAGTTACTAAGTTTTACGCTCATTGAAAAGATTATCTTTTTTTGATAATCTTGAGTAAAATTAAGATTTAAAGAAGCATTTGTTTCTATTGTAACTTGATGTCCATCTTCAATATAATGTTTTAAAAGTTTTTGAAATTCTTGTTTATTCCAATATAAAAGAGGTTCTCCTCCTGTTATTACAATATCAATTTTATAATGATTAGATGATTTTAATGTTAATTTGTTTACTTCACTTACTATTTCTTCATAAGATTTGTAATTTGTCCAAGAGTTTTTAAACTCTTTATCAACTGCATAAAATGAGTCACAACCACATTTTTTAATTCCACTTGGTGTTTCATACTCTACATTAAAACCAACACAATTAAAATTGCATTTTCCAAACCTAATAAAAATAGAAGGCGTTCCTACTAATTTTCCTTCACCTTGAATTGTTGGACCGAATATTTCATTTATTTCAAGCATAAAATGTGCTTTTACTTTTTGGTGTTTCTAAAAATTCTATATGTGAAACTTTTACATTTAATTTATCCATTTTCTTTTGAACAATTTTTAAAAACCAAGCTGATAAATTTTCACTTGTTGGAATAAAATCAACAATTACATAACCTTCATAAAGTTCTTGTAAATGAATTTTATCATTTGCAAATTTTGTTAAATCAATAATTGAATAACCTTCTTCAAAAGCTATTAATTCAGTTTTTGAAACATTTGGAATTAATGTTTCAAAAAGTGGGTCATTTATATCTAAAATAAATTTGTGATCAAGTACATCATCAATAAACTTTTTAAACCAATTTAGATGTTTAAAATCAGTAACCATTCCATCTTTTAATTCATTTGCTTCTAAATAAACTAGAATTTTTCCTTGATGTCCATGTAAATGTCTACACTTTAAACATCCATCTAATGAAAATTCAGTATTTAAAGTTTGAGACCAAACTCTATGTCCATAACAGAAGTCAAATTCTTTTGATATTTTCCAATGCATTTTTATTCTTTATAAGTAATTGGATCTTTTATATTTGCAAGTTTAAATCCATTTAGTCTTAATCTACATGAATCACAAACACCACATGCTTTTTCGCTTTCTTTATAACAAGACCAAGTGTGCTCTAATGGAATATTTAACTCTTTTGCATATTGAACAATTTGCATTTTAGTTAAATGTACAAGAGGAGTTTTAATCTCAATATTTGTTGTCTCTTTTGTACCTTGGTTTATTGCTTTTGTAATATCAGCTATAAATTCTTCTGTACAATCAGGATAACCAGAGCTATCTTCTTGAACAACTCCTATATACATGGCACTAGCTTCTTCTTTTTCTGCAATTGCTGCTGTAATTGAAAGAAAAATACCATTTCTAAAAGGTACGTAAGTAATAGGAACACCACTTTCAACACCATTAATTGGAACATCAATAGATTCATCTGTTAAAGCAGATGCTCCAATTTGTGTAAAAAATGGAATATCTATTTCATATTTATTTAAAATTTCTAAATCTTCACAAATTTTTCTAAATGCTTCTAATTCTTTTTTTTCTGTTCTTTGTCCATAGTTATAATGAACTGCAATTATTTCATAACCATCTTTCTTAGCTATATATGAAGATAGAGTAGAATCCATACCTCCACTTAAAATACATATAGCTTTTTTCTTTACTTCTTTACTCATATGTTAAAAAGTCCTTTTTTTCTTTACTGAAAAATTTCCAGTTTATTGGTAATATTTTTACAGTAGAATCTTTTGATAAATATTCTACATTTTCATTTAATACTATTAATGAATTACATTTGGCTAAAATTGAAACCATTCCTGGTGATCTTTTTTCTGATATAGAAAAAGTTTGTCCATCAAATATCCCTGGAATTATTGTAATTCTTCCTTTTTTTATTTTAAAATCTTTATTAATTTTTGTTTCTATAAAACTTGGATTTATTTCATTTGATCCTAAAAGTTTTTGAATTAGTATTTTACCAAATAATTCAAAAATCAACGAGGATGCAAGAGGATTTCCAGGAAGATTTAAAATATAGGTATTATTTATTTTCCCAAAAACTGTAGGTTTCCCTGGTTTTACCATAATTCCATCTATCAATGTTTTCATATTTAATTCATTAAAAGCTTCTTTTGTGAAATCAGCATCGCCAACTGATACACCACCTGAAGTAATAATTAAATCAGCATCTAGTGAATTAAGTACTAATTCTTTAATAGATCCAATTGTATCTTTTGCTTGACCTATAAATGTTACATCACATCCTAACTCTTTTGCACGTGCAATAAAAGTAGGGGTATTTGAATTATATATTTGGTGATCTTCTATTTTTTCATAATGAAGTTTTAATTCTTCACCACTTGAAAAAACCACAATTTTAGGTTTTTTATATACTTTTATATGAGATATCCCTTGACTTGCAAGTAGTGTAATTTTTGCAAAGTTCAGTTCATCTCCTATATTAATTAGTTTTTCACCTATTTTTATATCTTCGCCAATAAATTTTATATGTTGTAATTTTTTTACATATTCTAATTCATTTTCTAATATTTTTATTTTTTTATCATTTAATATTTGTATATCTTCTTTAGGAATAATAGCTGTAGTATTTTCTGGAACTCTTGCACCTGTCATTATTTTAATACAAGTGTTTTTTTCTAATTGTGTGTGATTATTATCACCTGCAAAAATAGTATCAATTATTTCTAATTCATTACCTTTATCAGCATAAATTATTGCATATCCATCCATTGCCGAATTATTAAATTTTGGTAATGAACTCGTTGCGATTATATCTTGAGCGCAAACTCTATTTTGAGCATCTTCAATAGCTATGATTTCGTATTTTAAAGTTGTTTGAATATTTGAAATAATATCTAAAGTTTCATTAACACTAATGGCCATTTTATTCCTTTTTTTAATTAAGATAAAATCTTATGACAAGTTAGCTATAATAGCGAAAATTTTTAAAAGAGAGATAAACAATAATGGAATTAATGCAAAGTGCAATCACTACACACGTCTATGTAATATACTTTTTTTTAGCAGTTATGCTATTTAATTTATATTCAGTACTAACACAAAAAGAGTTCATAAAATTAGCTAAAAGATTAAAAGCTATGACTCCTTTATATCACTTAACAAATGCGATAGTAATTTACACAGGGACAATAGTTGCTTTTTATGCACAAGTTATGAGTGTAACTATATTTTTAATGATTCCTGCTTCAATATTTTTGCTTGTAATTGAAATTAAAAGATATAAAAAAATGAGAGTTATTAAATTTGCTGATGTAAAAGCACAAGAAGAATTTTATAAATATGCTAAAAAAATATATATAATTGAAATTTCTGTGATTACTTCAATTTACTTAATTAGTAAAGTGTTTTAATGCAATTTACTTTTGATATTAACTGTGGAAATGAATTCTTAGAAATAAGTGATGATACATATAAATATTTAATAAAAGCAAGACGGCATAAAATAAACGATGAAATATATTTTAGGAATTTAAAAGATAATTTGATTTATTTATATAAACTAAATTCTATAGATAGAAAAACTGCAAGATTTAATTTAATTTCACAAGAAGAGAAAATTATTCAAAATGATAATAAACTTCATATAGCTTGGTGTTTAGTTGATCCTAAAACTGTGGAGAAGTATTTAGCTTCTTTAAATGAATTAGGAGTTGATAAAATTACTTTTGTTTATTGTGAATATTCTCAAAAGAATTTCAAAGTAAATTTTGAGAAGTTAGAAAAAATATTAATAAACTCTTCTTCTCAATGTGGAAGATCAAGTATTATAAAATTAGAAGTAGTAAACTCATTAGAAGAATTTTTAGAAAAAAATGAAAATGTATATTTTCTTGATTTTTCAAAAACATCAATTGATGATAAAAAAACAGATATTAAAACTTTAGTTATTGGTTGCGAGGGTGGTTTTTCACAAGATGAAAGATTTACTTTTAATAAAGATAATATTGTAGGATTTAAGTCTAATATTATTTTACGAAGTGAAACTGCAATTTTAAGTGCTAGTGCTAAAATACTAATCTAAATATATATTTTTATTAAGTAAAAAAAAAGGCTTAGAAGTTTTTACTTCTAAGCCTTTTTTATTGTCTAATGAAAAGAAGTTCTAGTGAACATCTCTCCATTTAGAACCTTTCCATAGGAAAGCAAATATAGCAAAAATCACAAGATAGATTAAGAATTTAGGTCCTAATTCTTCTCTTTGTGCTTTTTTAGAATCACCAATATCTTCTAAGTATGATACAACTTGTTCTTGTGAAGCTTCAGTTAATCCAACTCTAGGCATTGCTGTACCTTCAAGATGTTTTTGAGGGTCATTAATAAATGTTTCTAAGTATTCGTGTCCTCTTGATCTAATCATTTGAGATAAATCTGGTGGAATTTTCCCCATGTATGATTTGATGTTTTCATCAGGTGTATATGCAGCCATTGTACCATTTTTCATATCTGCATATTTAATAGAGTGACATCTTTGACAAGCATTAGTAAATACTTCTTTATTTGTCATCTCTTCTGGAGCAATTGATTGTAAAAATGCTACCATATCTGCAATTTCTTGTGGTTGCATCCAGTTATAAGCTGGCATTGGATGAGCACGTCCGTCTACAAATTTATGTTCAACCATAGACGCTTTTGCAGGATTTTTAATAAATGCTGCTAAATAAGAAGCATCATATAATTTTCCAGCTGTACTTAAATCAGGTGGAGTAACACCATAAGCTGCTGCTGCACTTGCATGATCCATAACTTCAGGGAATCCCTTAACTTTAATAGCATGACAAGCTGTACAGTTTGTAGTTACTAAAACTTCACCTGCTGCTGCATTTCCTGTTAAAGCTGTAATATCAGATATATCTTCTTTTACATTTTCAAATTCAAAATCTGCTGCTTCAACGTGTGGGTGCATTTGAGAGTGAGCAAATGGCTCAACTCCCCAGTAAGTAATAAGCGTTAAAGCTACTACTACTGCTAGTATTTTTAATTCTCTCATTATAATGCTCCCCTTTTCTTAGCGTCAATTTTTGTAACAATAGGTAAAACTAAGAACAGAAGAATAAATGCTACTGCTGCAAAGAATCCAACCCATGCATTTGTACCTGTTGGAGGTAATTTACCATATACAGTTAATACGATTAAATCCGCCATTAATATCCAGAACCAAATAAAGAATATTGGTCTTTTGTGTGCTGGTAAAATTGCAGGATCTCTATCTAACCAAGGTAATAATAAGAAAATAACATTGGCAAATGCAAATGCAATTAAACCAACATCAAATGCTTTAACTCCAGCTATATCAAAGAAGAACCCTCTTAATACTTCATATGACCATAAGAAATACCACTCAGGATAAATATGAGCTGGTGTAACCATATTATTAGCAGGATCAAAGTTAACTGGATCCATAGCAAAATCATAATGGAAGAATACTAAATAGAAATAGAAGATTAAGAATATACCTAAAACAGCTAAATCTTTAGAAATAAATACAGGCCAGAAAGGAATAACTTTTGACTCTCTTTTATTTCCAGCTAAATATTTTTCAGCTTCTTCATCAAAATCAAATTCTTCAGAATTTTGATTATTTACATGAGGAACTCTTAATGTATAGAAGTGTAAACCAATAATACCCATTATAGTAATAGGTAAAAGAAATACATGTAACATAAAGAATCTAGTTAATGTAGCATCAGCAACATTAAAGTCACCTCTAATCCATACAACTAAAGCATCACCAATTACAGGAACTCCACCAAAAAGGTTAGTAATAACCATAGCAGCCCAGTAAGACATTTGTCCCCATGGTAACATATATCCAGAGAATCCAGCAGCAGAGAATGTCATAAATAATAACATACCTGAAATCCAAATCATTTCTCTACCTTGTTTATAAGAACCATAGTAGATACCTGTAAACATATGAATATAAATAATTAAGAATACAACAGAAGCTGCAACACCATGCATATGTCTAAATAACCAACCAAATGCAACTTCTTGCATAATTGTGTAGTTAACAGAATCAAATGCTAAACCAATATCTGGTTTGTAATACATCATTAAGAAGATACCAGAGATAATTAAAATACCAAAAGTAGTTGCTAATAAAACACCCATCGCCCATAGAAAGTTAATATCTTTTGGAATCCAATATTCAGTCATCATAACTTTATTGAATGTCGTAAGATTTAATCTTTGGTCTAACCACTCACCAACAGAGTTTGCTTTTTCAAATTTTGCCATATTGTTCCTTTCCTATGCTTGTGTTGCTACAAAAGCAGAAATTGCATTATACTCAGGACCAGTTTCACCTAGTACAAGTTTAGTACCATCTACTTTAAATGGAGGTACGTCAAGAGGTCTTGGTGGAGGACCGAAAGTTTGTTTCGCACTTGAATTATACTCTCCCCCGTGACATGCACATTTCCACATACTATCTTTCCACGCTGGAATACAACCTAGGTGTGTACATAATCCAATTGCAACAATGAATCTATCTTCTCCGATTATTAAATCTCTTTCAGATTTATCCATTTCTGCACTTTTTTTAAGTACAAATACTGGTTTCCCTCTCCATACAAAAGTTTCTGGCGTACCAGCTTTTATTGGAGCAAGATCAACTGTTGTAAATCCACCAGAAAGAACACTTGGAAGAGGATCCCAAGCTTGTTTCATACCAACAAGCGACGCAGCACCACCAACTGCAGCAACTGCAGCGAATGAATAACCAAGAAAATCTCGTCTATTAGTTTTATTAGACATATTTAGCTTCCTTTTTTTTTAATTAAAATCTACTGATTATATTCTCTTTTTTCTTAAAATGAATTGACTTATGTGTATAATTGTTATGCTAATGCTATTATTTGAGGAAAAAATACACATTATTACAATAATGTGTATTTTCTTAATTATTAGAGATGGTTATGATTCTTTAATAAATTTTACGATTTGAGATTCTATATCTTCTTTATTGATAATTAAATCATGATTTATTTTTGAGTTAAATAAATCTTTAATACTTTGTGGTAAATTGGCATTATATTTTGATGAAATTTCATCTAATGCATCTTTATCAGAATATTTAATATTATCTTGTTTTAATGAATTTAAAACAGTTGGTGAAAATTTAGTCCATTCAGCTGTTGAATATATTACTGTTTTTAAATCTTTTTGTCTTAATTCTTCATAAGCTTTTAAACAAGTTGCTGTGTGTGGATCCATTAAATATCCATCATCCAAAAACTCTTTGATAATTTTTTGACCATAAGCATCATCAGAATTTATAGCTGAAAATTGTTCTTGAAGTTTTGATGTTTCTTCTTTTGTCATTTCAAATATATTATTTTGATTTAAATCTTCTAATAATTCTTTAGTTCTTTTTGCTCCATATAATGAATACATAACTCTTTCAATATTTGATGATTTTAAAATATCCATTGCAGGAGATTTAGTAAGTTTTAATTCTTTACCTCTAATATCATAAATACCTGTATTAATCCATTGTGTTAAGATATTGTTTTCATTTGATGCAACTAAGAATTTTTCAACAGGAACGCCCATTGCTTTTGCATAAAATGCTCCTAATACATTTCCAAAGTTTCCAGAAGGTACTACTAAATAGATTTTTTCACCCATTGTAATTTCTTCTTGTTTTAACAATTGGATATATGACCAGAAATGATAAATTATTTGGAAAATAATTCTTCCAAAGTTTACAGAGTTAGCAGCACTAAGTTTAATACCATGTTTTTGTAAATCATCTTTAAAACTTTTTGAGGCTAGAAGATTTTTTAATGCACTTTGAGCATCATCAAAATTTCCTTTTATTCCAATCACTTTTAGGTTCTTTCCATCTTCACAAACCATTTGTAATCTTTGAACATCACTAGTTCCTCCATCTGGATAAAGACAAGCTACTTGGATATTACTTTTATTTTTAAAAGTATTAAGAGCAGCTGGACCTGTGTCCCCAGAAGTTGCAGCAAGAATAAGATAGTTTTCATTTCTTTTTTGTGCAATTGAGCTTAGAATTGAACCAAAAGGTTGTAATGCCATATCTTTAAAAGCACGAGTAGGACCGTGATATTGTTCATGTACAAATAAATCATCTTTTACTTTTACTACAGGACAAGGATTTGATGCATCATCAAAATTGTCATATAAGTCTAATGCTTTATTTATTTCTTTTTCATCAATATCAATTTCAAATGCTTTTAAAATATCATAAGCTAATTGTTTATAACTTTTGTTTACATGATTTTGTATAAAATCTTTTTCTAAACTTGGTAATTCTTTAGGTACATATAATCCACCAAAAGAAGCACTAGGATTTAAAATAGCTTCACTAAATGGTACTTCTTGAGGTTTTATACCATCGTTTCCTCTTGTTTCAATAAAATTCATTTTTATTCCTTAAAATAGTCTATATTTCATCATTTATTAATTTATTCATATCAATCCCATTATTAGGATTATCTCTTCTTAAAAATTGTGTTCCAATTCCATCTTTTGTAAATAATTCTAGTAAAATCGAGTGTTCAACTCTACCATCAATAATATGGGCTTTATTAACGCCATCGTGAATTGCTTCAATACAAGAATCAACTTTTGGAATCATTCCTCCAGCTATTGTGCCATCTTCTTTGTATTTGTCAACAGCTTCTTTATCAAGTGTTGTTAATAATGTTCCTTCTTTATCTAAGACACCAACTGTATCTGTTAAAAATAAAACTTTTTGTGCACCTAATGCTGCTGCTACTTTTGAAGCTGCAAAATCAGCATTGATATTAAAACCAGGGTGATTTGGTTCTAAACTATCTGCAATTGGTGCAATTACAGGAATAAAACCTTCTTTAACAAGATTTTTGATTAATTCACCATTAATTTCAGTAATTTCACCTGTAAACCCGAACTTTCCATCATCTTTTGCTTTTGCTTTGATTATTGCCGAATCTTTACCTGAAAGACCAATAGCTTTAGCTCCATGATAGTTTAATAGTGAAGTAATATTTTTATTTATCTCACCTGAAAGAACCATTTCTACAACTTTCATAGTTTCTTTTGAAGTAACTCTATGACCATTTATAAATTCTGATTTAATATCAAGTTTTTTTAGTAATTCTGAGATTCTTGCACCTCCACCATGAACGATAACTGGCTTAAATCCAACAAGTGAAAGTAAAACTATATCTTCAGCAAATTTTTCTTGTAATTCTGGGCTTGTTTGAGCAGAGCCACCATATTTGATTACAATAATTTTTCCGTTGAATTTTTTAATATAAGGAATAGCATCAAGTAAAATTTGTACTTTTTGATGTTTATTTTGCATAATATTTCCTGTGAATGTTTTTTAAAGGTAGTGATTATATCTAAATCTATCTTAATGGGGAAAAGAGTTATTAAAATACAAAAAGAATAGGGTAAATATATACGATTATAATTTTTACTGTTGTATGATTCTTTTATGAAAAATTATTTAGCACTAAAAGCCAGCGCTGGTTCTGGTAAAACATTTGCACTTACTGTAAGATATATAACCTTGTTATTATTAGATGCAAAACCCAATGAAATATTAACACTTACATTTACAAATAAAGCTGCAAATGAAATGAGTGAAAGAATTTATAATACTCTTTTAACTTTAGGTGATGATGAAGCATATTTAAATGCAATTATTAAAGAATCTTTACTTTCTAAAAAACAAATATTAGGGAAAAAGAATCTTTTAGTAAAATCATTTACAAATGCAAGTTTAGCAATTTTTACTATTGATAAATTTATCAATAACATCCTACGAGAATTTTGTGGATATATTGGAATATCAGATGATTTTGAAATTAAAGAAGATGATATTGAAGCTTTATCTATGAAGTTTTTGCAATCACTTGATTCTAAACAATTTGATGCTTTAATAGATTTTTCAATATATGAGAAAAAGAAATTTAATTCTATTTTTGATTTATTTAAAAATTTACTTGAAAAGAATGAAAACATTGAAATTGTAAATATTGATTCAAAGCTAATAAATGTTCAAAAAGAACAAGTATTATTAAGTGCTTATAAAATAAAAGAAGCGATTTTAAACTGTGAAATTGCAAGTAATTCTGCTAAAAAAGCAGTAGATTTTGAAAACTTTGATGAATTGTTTGTAAAAACTTGGTTGGGAAAAGAGACATTAAGTGATTATTCATATTTTAAAAAATGCTCAAATGAAACCTTGGAGAATTATTTTTTTAAAGTAAAAGAAGAAATAGGGCTTTATTACAAACTTCGTGCTGGATATAGTTTAAGTAAGCTTTTTGAATTGTATTTAATGTTTAAAAATTTTAAATTATCATTTAATAAAAATAAAAACTATTTAGAGTTTAATGATATTTCAAATTTAGTATATGAATTACTATCTTCAAAAATAGATAAAGAGTTTTTATACTTTAGACTTGATTCCAAGTTTTCACATATATTAATGGATGAGTTTCAAGATACTTCACTGTTACAATATAAAATTTTAGAACCTTTAATAAAAGAAGCATTATCAGGTGATCAAACAAAATTCAAAACATTTTTTTATGTAGGTGATACTAAACAATCTATTTATAGATTCAGAGGTGGGAAAAGAGAACTTTTTGATTATGTGGCAAATACAAATAAATCCTTAGAAGTTGAAGTTTTAAATACAAATTATAGATCTTGTGAAAATGTAATAAATTTTGTAAATTCACTATTTGTAAATTTACCTTCTTATGAATATTATGATCAGTTATCAATTAGAAAAGGTGGTTTTGTTGAAGTTGTTGTTGATAAAGAGTTAGAGGAAGATGAAAAGTTTAAAACAGTTGCTTCAAAAATTGCATCATTGATTAAACAAGGTGTTAATTCAAATGATATAGCAATTTTAACTTATACAAATTCAGATGTTTTAGATATGTATAACTACTTAAAGGATAAGTTTCCATCTTTGAAAATATCAACAGAAATGACATCTAAATTAATAAATCAAGAAAATGTAAAAGCTGTAATAAATGCAATTAAATATATTTATTTTAAAGAAGAGATATATCAAGAAAATTTAAATGCATTAATTGGTAAAAAAGTATTAAGTAAATTAGATATAAATTTTGATGTTAATAAAAAATCTGTTCAAGAGATTATAAAAGAAATAGCAACAACACTAAAAATCATTGATGAAAATGTTGTTAAATTTATAGAGTGTAGTACTGTTTATAATAATATTGTAGATTTCGTTTATGAGATAGATAAACTAGATGCAGTTATGGTAAATAGTGAATCATCTGGTTTACAAATACTAACAATATTTAAATCAAAAGGATTGGAATTTAATACTGTAATCTTACTTGATAGAATAAAAAGAAAGAACTCTGATAAAAGTTCACTTCTTTTTGAATATGATAGTGTTGTATTAAAAAATATCTTTTATAAAATAAAAGGTTATGAAAATTATAATAAACAGTATGCACAAGCAATTGCAAAAGAAAAAGCTTTGAGTTTTGAAGACGAAATAAATATTTTATATGTAGCATTAACTAGAGCAAAAAACAATATGATAATTTTCAAAAAAGAGAAATCATCAGTATTTGATATTTTAAGTATGAAAGCATTAACTCTTGGTCAAATAGTTGAAAGTACAAATGTTTCAAAAAATTTCCAAGAAAGTGAAAAAATTGTTTATAATCCAATGGACTTAGGTCAGCAAGAAACACAAATAACAAAAGAAAAAGATTTAGATAATAATAGATTACACTCTAAGTATTTTGGAATTGCAACACACTTTTGTCTTGAAATGATGAATGAATTTACTTTAGATGAATTAGATTATTGTTTAAATTTAGTTAAAACTAGATATTCAAACTATTTAGATAAAAATGATTTTATTAATATTGCTAATAGAATTTCAAGATTATTACAAAATAAAATATTTAATGAAATAGTATGTGATTCGAAGTTTATAAGTGAGCAATCTTTGGTATACAATGGTGAAATAAAAATCATTGATTTACTTTTATTTAAAGATGATAAGTATTATATCATTGATTATAAAACAACAAGAGAGAAATCTGATGAACATATTTCTCAGGTAAGTTTTTATAAAAAAGCTATAAAAGAGATATTTAAAACAGAAGAAGTTTTCTCATATATAGTTTATTTAAAACAAGATGAGATTTTAATTGATGAGGTTTAAATAAAATATCTAATTGAAGCAAAAGCATAGGCTTTTGTTTTCTTTATCTGCGCTATTTCTTTATCATTTATAATTCCACCTAATGCAATTATATTCATATCTTTATATAAATTTACTACTTCTTCAAACTTTTTTATTCCTAATAGTTCACCTTTATTTGGAGTTCTAAATACAGGAGAATATGAAATAGCATCTACATTTAAATCTTTTGCTTTTTCTATATCTTCTTTATTATGACAAGATATAATTACAAATAAGCCTAAATCTTTTGCTTCTTTTATTTTATTAAATTGTTTAGAATTTAGGTGAATTCCTGTTGCTTTCAAATCTTTTGCTAATGTTAAATTGCTATTTATTAGTATTTTTTCTATTTTAAAACTTTTACAAACTTCAACAAAAATAGATGCTAATTCTTCAATGTTAGAAGATTGTTTATCTCTAAAACAAGCTATATCTACTTTATTTTTTTCTAAGGCTTTTGTTAGATTTTTTTTAAATTGATTTGTATTATTTGTATAGTATTTAGGATCAGTTATTAAATAAGTTTTTAACTCGTTTTTCATTTGTGCAATTCCTTATTTTATTGATTGTATATAATATTTAGACATAAAAAAAGGGATGAGTAAAAACTCATCCCTTTTAAATATTAAGAAAACTAAAAGTTCTAGTGATCTTCCTCTGCCATCATAACAGATCCAGCAATATAAACATAAGTTAATATACTGAAGATAAATGCTTGTAGGACACCAAAAGCAGTTAATAAGAAGAACCCAGGAAGAGGTAATAACCAAGGTACTAACATTAAAAGTACCATTAGGAACATATCATCACCTCTAATTGAACCAAAAAGTCTGAATGATAATGAAATAATTCTTGATATATGAGAAATTATTTCAATAGGAAACATTAATGGTGCTAATACAGGCATTGGCCCCATAAAATGTTTAAAGTAGTTAAAGAAACCATTTATTTTAATACCTACATAGTTATAGTAAATAAATACTATTAATGCAAGTGATAAAGTAAAGTTGATGTTACTAGTAGGTGCTTCAAATCCTGGAATAACTCCAATCATATTACTAACAAATATAACTATTGCCAAAGAACCAATTAATGGTAAATATCTTCTAGCATTTGTTTCACCCATAGTATCAGCACCCATAGCAATGATTCCAGAAATGAATGCTTCCATTACATTTTGTGAACCACTAGGTACTAGTTGTAATCTTTTTGTAGCTGATCGTGCTATTAAAAATACTATTCCTATCACTAGGACAAAGTGTGATAAGATGATCCATTCTTGACCGTGACCACCAATTGATCCCAAGAACGTAAATAGTCTTCCTTCCATTTTCTTCCTTTTTTTTTTGTTTCTCAATACTAAATTATCTACCTATTATATGATTTATTATCTAAAAAGTATATAAAGATTTTAAATTAATTTAAATTTGTTTGAATCTATAGCCATTTTGTTTCAAATGTTCTCTAATAGCTTTTTGATGTTCATCACCTTTAGTTTCAAGTGCAATTATTACATGTGCTTCACCAAACTCCAGTTTTACGGAGTTTCTATCATAATCTATTTGTACAATATTTGTAGAACACTCATCAAATACATTTGTTAAATGCATTAATGCACCTGGTTTATCCATAAGTGTTACGATTAGATTCATTTTTCTAAAAGATTTTACTAAACCTTTATCAATGATAAGAGATAACATTGTAACGTCAATATTCCCACCACTTACAATTGCACAAACTTTTTGATCTTTTATATCAACTTTATTATGCATAATTGCAGCAGTTGCAACTGCTCCTGCACCTTCAACAACAAGTTTATGTTTTTCAAGTAAGAATAAAATTGCATTAGCAGTTTCATTATCACTTACTTCTACAATATCATCTACATATTCTAATATAAAGTCTAATAGTTTTGGAGTTACATCACGAACTGCAATTCCATCTGCGATTGTTTTAACTGATGCTGAATCAATAGGCATTCTAGCTTCAAAAGATTCTTTCATACCTCGTGCACCTGATGCAACAACACCTGTAATTTTTATATTTGGATTTATTTCCTTTGCAGCAATTGCAATTCCTGAAATTAGACCACCACCACCAATTGGAACAATTATATGTTCCATATCTTCAATTTTTTCTAAAATCTCTAAGGCAATTGTTCCTTGACCTGCAATTACAGCATCATCAGCAAATGGGTGAATAAACTCTTTATGATTTTCTTCTGCAAATTTTGTAGCATTTGCGTATGCTTCATCAAAATTCTCACCTATTAAAACTACTTTTGCACCATAAGATTTTACACCACTTACTTTTGTAAGGGGAGTAGCTTCTGGCATAAAAATAGTTGCTTCACAATCGAAATGTTTTGCAGCAAAGGCTAAACCTTGTGCATGGTTTCCTGCACTAGCTGCAACCACACCATTTTTTCTTCTGCTGTCATCCATCATTGCTAATTTATTAAAAGCACCTCGAATTTTAAAACTTCCTGTAAGTTGTAAGTTATCCTCTTTTAAATATATTTGTGCCTCTAAATCATTACTTAAAATAGGAGCCTTAACTAAAGGTGTAGTTAAAACAGTTCCTGTTAATCTTTTTTTCGCTTCTTTTATGTCATTTAATGTAATCATATTTTCTTTTCTTATTTTAGTTTCGCAATTTTACCTAAAATATGTTTTATCATAATTAAAGCTTTAGGGAAAATTATTAATTACTAGAGCATTTAGCTCTAGTAATTTGTTTTTTTAACAATTTGTACCGCTTCAACCATATTCTTTAAACTTTGTTTTACTTCTGGCCATTTTCTTGTTTTTAATCCACAATCTGGGTTTATCCATAATTGTTCTTTTGGTAAAACTTCTAATAATTCTTCAATTTGATTTACCATTTCTTTTACACTCGGAACTCTTGGGCTATGAATATCATAAATACCAGGACCTACTTCTTGTTTATAACCTACTTCTTTAAATATTTTTAAAAGTCTATTTCCACTTCTTGCTGTTTCAATTGAAATTACATCTGCATCCATAGCTTCTATAGTTTTAATAATGTCATTAAATTCACTATAACACATGTGTGTATGAATTTGTGTATCAATTTTTGCGGGTGAAATACTAAGTTTGAAGTTATCAACTGCCCATTGTTCATAAGTTTTGATATTTTCAATTCTTAATGGATAACCTTCTTTAAATGCTGCTTCATCAACTTGAATCATTTTAATTCCTGCATTTTGTAAATCATCAACTTCTTTTGAAATAGCAAGTGCAATTTGTTGTGCAACTTGACTTCTTGGTTTATCATCTCTTACAAAAGACCAGTTTAAAATTGTAACAGGACCTGTTAACATTCCTTTTACTATTTTTTTTGTTTTACTTTGTGCGTATTTAATCCATTCAACTGTCATTGGATTTTCTCTATTTATGTCTCCATAAATTAAAGGTGGTTTTACACATCTACTTCCATAAGATTGAACCCAAGCATTTTGTGTAAATGCAAAACCATCTAACATTTCACCAAAATATTCAACCATATCATTTCTTTCAGGCTCTCCATGAACTAAAACATCTAATCCTATTTCATCTTGAAATGAAATACAATCATCAATATATTTTTTTATTTCTTCTTCATATGTATCTTTTGAAATAAGATTAGCTTTATAACTTTTTCTATTTTCTCTAATTTGTGGAGTTTGAGGAAATGAACCAATAGTTGTAGTTGTTAAGAAATCATATTTAAAAAATTCTCTTTGAACTTTTATTCTGTCTTCAAATTTATCAACTCTTTGAAAGACTTTTAAATCTTCTAATTCTTTTTGAATTTTAATATTATGAATTTTTGTTGAAATTTTTCTTTGTTTATTTTCTTCAATATTTCTTTTTATACTTGAACTTTCTTCTAAAGTTAAGTTTAAACCAAAAAATTGTTTTGAAATAAGTGATAACTCTTTTAATTTTTCAGTTGCGAATGCTAACCAAGATTTTATTTCAGTATCTAATTTTTCTTCATAACTTAAAGTAAATGGAACATGTAATAAAGATGATGATGTTGAAACTATAATATTGTCTTTATTTATAACTTTTGAAATTTCTTCAAGAAGTTCTACTTTTTCTTCAAAATTACTTTTCCAGATATTTCTTCCATCAATAACACCTGCTATTAAAACTTTATTTGAATTTTTAATAAATTCTAAAGCTTCAATGTTTTTACTTCCATGAATAAAATCTAGTCCAAGAGCCCAAATTGGAGTGTTTACTAATATTTTACTAGCTTCATTTGAATGCTCAAAATATGTAGAAACAACAACTTTAATATTTGATGAAACATTTGCTAAAACATCATAAACTCTTTTTATTAATGATAAAACTTTTGAATCTAAATCTTTTACAAATAATGGTTCATCGAATTGAACTACAATTTCTCCATCATCTTCAAGTTCAGATATTTGAGATAATAATTCTTTATATACTTCAACTACATTATTTATATGTGAAAATTTATCACTATTATCAAGATTATTAGAAAGTCCTAAATATGTAATTGCACCGATCAAATTGATTTTAGTTTTTATTCCTAATTCTTTTGCTTCTTTGTATTCTTCTATTACTTTTTTACTATTTAATTTAAAAGTTGTATCTTTTGAAATTTCTGGAACTATATAATGGTAGTTTGTATTAAACCATTTTGTCATTTCCATTGCTACACAATTATCATTTCCTCTTGCCATTGCAAAATATAATTCTTCATCTTTAAGGTTTTCAAATCTTTTTGGAATTGCTCCTAAAAGAATAGTAGTATCTAACATATTGTCATAATATGAGAAATCATTTGATGATATAAAATCAACATTTGCTTTTTTCTGATAATTCCAGTGTCTTTTTTTTAACTGTTGTGCTACATATTTAACTTCACTAAAGTCTACTTGTTTTGACCAATATTTTTCTAAAACTTTCTTAAGTTCTCTTTTTTCTCCAATTCTTGGAAATCCTAGTACATAATTTTTTTGCATAACTAATCCTTGTTATTAATAATTTATTTTTTTGTATAGTTTTGTTTTGATTTATTTTTTAAAATTTAAATTAAATTATGCAAAAGGAGGGTGTACGCCTGTTCTTCTAAAAGCGAAAAAAGTATTATAAAATGGACATCTTGGGATAAATTTAAATAGTGTAATAGCTAGTGCAGTTCTTCTTCTAAAGAAGCATTCACAATGACACGGTTTTTTATTTAGTACAAGACATAGTAATAGATTCTCTTGTAAACTTGGAGGAGCTTCTTCCTCATCATCATTTTCAAAAGATAGTAAAGATTTTTTATTTATATGATTTTTTGTAGATGTAATTACACTATGCAATTGTGTAGCTAATGAGTAAGCTTGTATTGCAGATAATGAAAAATACTTTTTACCAAAACCATTTAGTAGTTTCAAAGAAAAACCTTAATATAAAATTTATTGCGAAGTTTAAATCATTAATGCTTAATTATAAATAAAAGGAAATATGGTATTATTCCAATAAAAAAGGTAGATTTTATTTTGAAGTTTACATTTGTTACACTTTTCCCAAATTTAGTAGAGCCATATTTTCAAGACTCAATTCTAAAAAGAGCAGTTGATTCAAATTTTATATCTTATGAATTTTATAATCCTAGAGATTTTACCACAAATAAACATTTAAAAGTTGATAAACAAATGGTAGGTGGTGGAGCAGGAATGCTTATGACTTGCCAACCTTTATTTGATTGTTTAGATAAAATTAAAGAAGAAAATGAAGATGCTTATATTATTTTTCCATTAGCTGCTGCGAAAGTTTTTAGGCAAAATGATGCTAAGCGATTAGCAAAGAAAAAAAACATAGTTTTTGTAAGTGGAAGATATGAAGGAATTGATGAAAGAGTCATAGAAAAGTATGCAAATGAAGTATTTTCTGTTGGAGAATTTGTATTAACAGGTGGAGAATTACCATCTTTAATAATGTCTGATGCAATTTCTAGAAATGTTAAAGGAGTTCTTGGAAACGCCCAATCCTTAGACGTTGAGAGTTATGAAAATCAACTTTTAGAAGCACCATCTTTTGCTAAACCTGAAATTTTCCAAAATTTAAGTGTCGTTAAAGAATTTCTAAAGGGAAATCATAGTAAAATTTCCGACTTAAAAAACCACATGTCCAAGTGTAAGACAAAATATTATAGACCTAACAAGGAAAAACGATGAAAAATAGATATATTGCTAGTTTCGAAACAGCACAAATAGAGTCAAAAGAAATCCCTCAATTTAGAGCAGGTGATACAGTAAGACTTGGTATTGAGATTAAAGAAGGTGAAAAACAAAGAGTTCAAACTTACGAAGGTATCGTAATTGCAAGACATGGTGAAGGTGTTTCTGCAACTTTCAATGTAAGAAAAATTGGTGCTAACTCTGTTGGTGTTGAAAGAATCTTCCCATTATTCTCTGATTCAATTAAAACTTTTGAAGTATTAAGAAGAGGTAGAGTAAGAAGAGCTAAATTACATTACTTAAGAGGATTAAGAGGAAAAGCTGCAAGAATTAAAGAACTTAAAAGATAGTAAACTTTAGAGCTTAGGCTCTATTGTTGATTAATATGTCCAAAATATTAATTCATACTACTTCTTTAAATGAAGCTCAACCTATAGTTAATTTTTTTAATTTAAAAGAATTAACTAACCCACACAAAAATACAATTTATTCTAATGATGATTTAATACTTATAGTTTCTGCTGTAAGTAAAGAAAAAATATTAGAATCTTTAAATTATATATTTAAAAACTTCCAAATTTCTAAAGCATTTGATTTAAGTATTGCATCATGTAGTGATGGTTCAATTGCATTAGGAACACTTTTTTGTACTAATAGATTTATTTCTGGACTTAATTTTGCAAATGTTACTACTATTGAGAAAGCATTGCAAACTGATGAAAACTTAGATACCTTACTTGTTGATAAACAAGCAGAATTCTTTAAACAAACTTGTAAAGAAAATATTCAAGACTTTTATATACTAAAAATCGTATCAGATTATTTTGATGAAATAGAACCTAGTGAAGAAAAGATATTTCAGCTTATAAATGATTCTATTTTAAAATGGAAAAATTTAATTAAATAAAGGTGTCTTATGCTTCATGATATTGTTGACTTTATTGTCCAAACTGTTGGTAGTTTAGGCTATATTGGTATTTTTATTATGATGTTTTTGGAAAGTTCTTTTTTCCCTTTTCCTTCAGAAGTTGTTATGATACCTGCTGGTTATCTAGTTTTTAAAGGTGAAATGAATATTTACATTGTTATTTTGTGTGGTATTGCAGGCTCACTTAGTGGCGCATTATTTAACTATTTTTTAGCAGTTAAATTTGGAAGAAAATTTTTAATTAAATATGGTAAATACTTTTTTATAAAAGAAGAAACTATTAAACAAATGGAAGATTTCTTCAAATCACATGGACATATTTCTACTTTTTCAGGAAGACTAATTCCTGCTGTTCGACAATATATTTCATTTCCAGCTGGACTTGCAAGGATGAATTTATTGACTTTTTCGATATATACAACTTTAGGTGCTGCTATTTGGGTTGTGATTTTAACACTTTTAGGATATTTTTTAGGTGATAATCAAGCTTTAATAAAAGAGTATTTAAGATATATCATAATAACAGTTTTATTTTTATTAGCAATACTAGGTTTTTGGTATTATAAAAAGATTAAAAATAAAAAATAAAGTAAAAGTATCCAATCTCAATCTTTAGCATATAAATATGCCTTAACTGCAATCTTTTTTTGGTCTACAGTAGCAACTGCATTTAAAATTGCTTTACAATACTTAAGCCCTTATGAACTAGTTCTTTATGCTACTTTTAGTTCAACAATTATTCTTTTTAGTATTATTACTTATCAAAAAAAAATGAATGATGTAAAAAATCATATTAAATCAAATCTAAAAATAATACTACTTCTTGGAATAATTAATCCTTTTTTATATTATATAGTTTTATTTAAAGCGTATGATATTCTTCCTGCTCAAGAAGCACAAGCTATAAATTATACTTGGGCATTGATGTTAACTTATCTTTCAGTCATTTTTTTAAAACAAAAAATTACACTAAGTGATATTGTTGCAGGTATTATTTGTTATTTTGGTGTATTAATTATTTCAACAAAAGGTGAGCCTTTTTCTCTTAATTTTTCTGATATTAATGGGGTTTTATTAGCACTCTTTTCTACAATATTATGGTCTATGTATTGGATATTAAATACTAAAGCAAAGGTTGACCCAATAGTTGGTTTATTTTCTAACTTTATATTATCACTTCCTATAATAGTAATTTTCTTTTTATTAACTCAACCCTTAGAAATTCCTTCTTTATCAGGTTTAATCGCAGCAATATATGTAGGTGTCTTTGAGATGGGTTTAACTTTTTTCTTTTGGCTAAAGGCAATGCAAAGTGCAATATCAACAGCTAAAATTGCAAATCTTATTTTTATTTCTCCATTTATATCTTTAATTTTTATATATTTTATAATTGGTGAAGAAATATATATATCTACTATCATTGGATTATCTACTATTATTATTGGTCTAATAATACAGCAAATTAAAACTTCTAAATAAATTTAAATTATCAAAAAACAATAGAAAAGTAGCATTAAAGTAGCAAATTAAGGTTTTTTATAAAATTGTTTATTTTATATACTAAATATGTTATTATTGTAAGTTTTAATTAAGTTTATATTAGAAATAATTACTAAAGAAAATATAGTAGTACAAAAAGTACTACCTAAATATAATTAGTAAAGAAGATATACAAATGGCGAAACAAAAAAATAAAAGATCAGTTATTCAAAAGGTAATTAACAATCATATCAAAGGTAATAAGAAAGAAATTTCTCAACTTACTGTTAAAATAGATAAAAGATTAGATAAAGCACTTTTAATATTAAGTAAGTCATTAAATATTTCTAAAAATAAACTTATTGAAGATATTCTTTTTGAAAGTGGAATCATACAAGAAGTTGATGAAAATTATTTAGGTGAGGAATACTAATGCATAAGTTCCCAAGCCAAGATAAAATTGTTGATTCTGTTATAAAAGGAATTACAATTGCTAAAGAAAATTATACTAATTGGACTTCAGATGAATTATTTTTATCTTATGGACCTCCAAAATTTTTAACAATTCATGTATCTCAAGAAATTGCAAAATTGCAAAATGCACCAGAAATTTTCATAGATGCAACAATTGCTGATATACTAAGATGTTCTTTACCAAAAAGAGATGCAGTTAAATGGTTTATGAAAGAACACAATATTGTACAAGATGTAGTATGTTTAACTCTTGATGAGAGATTTGAGCATAAAGGTGACAATGATTCAATTTCAAAAGTGATAATGAGCATTAGAAATGGTGTAAGAAATGCACAAATTGAATATAAAAATGATATTCATAAAATGTGTAAATTACTTCAAAGAGATAAAGCAGATGAATCATCATTGGATTATGCTATTTTTGCTTTTTTCCTAGATATTTCAAATACTGCAAGAAAAAAAAGTGAAAAAAGATTAGAAGAGATTATTGAAGCATTTGATGAAATAGTCTATTCATATAAAAATTTAAAATCAAGTTTTAAAGGAGGCGACATCAAAAAAATCGAAAATATCGGTGAATGGTGTGTAGGTTGTTATATTATTGAGCCTACAATATAAACTAAAATTTAATTCAAACTAAGGAGAAAAAATGAATTTAAAAAAATTATCAGGTGCATTAGCACTAAGTGCAATTGTTGCTAGTTCACTAATTGCTGCGGATACTGTTAAAATAGGTGTTCAAGCACCAATTACTGGAAAGTATGCAAATGAAGGTCAAAGTATTGAAAACTTTGTTAAGTTAATTGTTGCAGAAAAAAATGCCCAAGGTGGACTTTTAGGTAAACAAATTGAAGTTGTTACTTGTGATGATGAAGCAAAAGCTCAAAAAGCTGCGGTTTGTGCTAAAAAGTTAGTTAATGCTGGTGTTATTGCTGTAATTGGTTCATATACTTCAGGAGCAACTGAAGCTGCTCAAACTACATACTATAGAAATAAAGTTTTACAAACAAGTGATGGTACAAGTGATGCTTTAATTAAAAGAAAATATTGGACTTTCTTTAGAAACTCATTTCCAAATTCTGCACAAAGTGATTTTACAGCTGAATATATGGTAAATACTAAAAAATATAAGAATATTGTAGTTTTATCTGATTATTCTTCTTATTCAGAAGGTTTAGGAGATGCTACAGAAGCTTCAATTAAAGCTCTTGGTGGAAATGTAGTATTTAGAGGGAAAATCAAATCAGGTACTCAAAACTTTACAGCAATGTTAACAAAAGTTAAAGCTATGAAACCAGATGTAATTTATTATTCAGGTTATTATACTGATGGTGGATTATTAAAAGCTCAACAAACACAATTACGAATTGATGCTGATTTTGTTGGTGGTGATTCAAATGATAATCCTGATTTCTATAAATTAGCTGGTAAATCTGCTGAAGGTACTGTTTTAATTAACTTCCCAACTCCAGAAATTTTACCTTACGAAGTAGCAAAAAAATATCTTGCAGCTTATAAAGCAGAATTTAAAATGAATCCTCCATCAATTTGGCCAGTTACAAATGCAGATGGATTAAGAGCGATTATTGAAGGTGTTGAAAAAACTAAATCTTTTGATACTAAGAAAATTTCTGATTATATTAGAAATGATATGAAAGATTTTCCAGGAATTACAGGTCCTTTTAACATTAGAGAAGATGGTGAAAGAGTTGGTGCTAAATTCGTTGTTTATAAAATGAAGAATGATGGTACAAAATCAGTAGTTTCTGAATAAATAAGGTTAAATAATGGATACTTTTCTTCAACAGTTAATTAATGGTTTAACAGTAGGAAGTTTATATGCATTAGTAGCTTTAGGTTATACAATGGTTTACGGTGTGATGAAGTTAATTAACTTCGCACACGGTGACCTTGTTGCCTTTTCTGCTTATGTAGGACTTACTATTTTTACTCAATTTTATGGTTCAAATGCATTGTCTTTAGTAAATATTGTAATAGTATTTTCTTTAACAGCAATAGTTGTAGCTTTTGTGGGTGTTCTTCTTGAGCGTCTTGCATACAGACCTTTAAGAACGGCACCAAGGTTAAGTGCTGTTGTTTCAGCACTTGGAGCTTCTTTAGTAATACAAAATGCAATTATGTTGATATGGGGTCCTAATATGGAAATTTTTCCAGCTGACGTATTCCCCGCAACTTCTTGGAATTTTGGTGGTGTAATTATTTCATTTACACAAGTAGTGATTTTAGCCTTATCAGCTGTTTTAATGATAGCACTTTATACATTTATTAATAAAACAAAAATGGGTACGGCTATTCGTGCAACTGCAATAGATCAAGATGCTGCAAAGTTAATGGGTATTAATGTTAATAGAATCATTGTAATTATTTTTGTTGTGGGTTCTATGCTTGGAGCAATTGGTGGTTTATTTATTGGTATTTATTATAGAGGTCTAACATTTGATATGGGTTGGCTTTATGGATTAAATGCATTTATCGCTGCAATTATTGGCGGAATTGGTTCAATTCCAGGAGCAATGCTAGGTGGCCTTTTACTTGGATTATTCAATGCAATGATTTCAGGTTATATTTCAACTGAATGGGCTGAAACATTTACATTTATTTTACTTATAGTAATTTTAATTATAAGACCAACTGGATTACTTGGTGAAAAAACGGCGGAGAAAGTATAATGAATAAAACTACACTTACAGCCGTAGCTTTTATAGCTATCATGGCAGTTTTTCCGTTTTTAGTTGACTCAGCGTGGTTAAGTATTGGTATTACATTTTTAGTATTTGCAGTTGTTGCTTTTTCTCAAGATATTATTCTAGGACGAGCAGGAATCTTCAATATGGGTCATGCTATTTTCTTTGGTATGGGTGCATATACAACGGCTATTTTAAATGTACATTTTGGAATGGAGATTATTTATACTCTTCCTTTTGCAATTATTGTTCCAGTAATTTTTTCAATATTACTAGCTGGTCCAATCATTCATTTAAGAGGTGATTATTTACTAGTTGCTACTATTGGATTTAATATTATTTTTGAACAAGTTTTATCAAATGATGTATTTGGTTTAACAGGTGGTCCAAATGGTATCTTTGGAATTGATGTTGTAAGAGTTTTTGGATATGAATTATTCTCTGATACAGCAATTTATTATATTGCCTTTGGTTTATTATTAGTTACATTATTAATTATTAGAAACCTTGATACTTCAAAGTATGGACGAGCATTATATTATATAAATAAAAATGAAATAGCAGCAAAATCAATGGGAATTAATATCTCATATTACAAATTATTTGCCTTTGCTTTAGGTGCGGCAATTGCAGGTGCTGCGGGTGCTGTATTTGCTATTCAGTATTCAGCAGTTAGTCCTGAGTCATTTAACTTTATGCAATCTGTTATGTTCTTTGCTATTGTTTTAGTTGGTGGATCTGCTTCACTTCCTGGAATTATAATAGGAACTTTTGTAATGTTTGTATTACCTGAGTTATTTACAGAGTTTAAAGAATCAAGATATTTAATTTTTGGTGCGGCAATGGTATTAACTATGATTTTAAGACCAAATGGTGTATGGCCAGCAAAATTTGGAAATATCCCAAAATTTTTAAAGAAAAATGTAGCTAAAAAAGGGAGTAAATAATGAAATATGTATTAGAGATTGAAAATGTTTCAAAATTGTTCCACGGTTTAGTTGCAATTGATGATTTAACAATTAAAGTAAAACCTGGTCAAATTTATGGAATTATTGGTCCAAATGGGGCTGGGAAAACTACACTTTTTAACTGTGTAACAGGTATTTATACTCCTGAAAAAGGAACTATTAAATATAAAGGTGAAGATATTACAGGAATGCAACCTTATAAAATTGCTCAAAGAGGAGTTTTAAGAACATTCCAAAATATTAGATTATTTAAAGAAATGAGTGTTGCTGAGAATATTATTGCAGGAACTCATACAAAGTCAAAACAAAAATGGTATCACTCAATTATTCATACATCTGCTTATAGAAAAGATGAATTAAATTGTTGGAAAAAAGTTGAAGAACTAATGGAATTTTTTGGTTTAAGTGCATATGCAGATACTCCAGCAGGAGATTTGTCTTACGGTAACCAAAGAAAAATTGAAATGGCTAGAGCATTAGCTGCAGATCCTGAGATTTTAATCTTAGATGAACCAGCAGCGGGACTTAATGAAAATGAAACAATTGAGTTAACAAATATAATTTTAAAGATTAAAGAAATGGGTCTTGGAATTATGATGATTGAACATGATATGGAAATGGTAATGAAATTAACAGATTATATTACTGTTATTAACTTTGGAAAAGAAATTTCTCAAGGTTTACCAGAATTTGTTCAAGATGATCCAAGAGTTATTGAAGCATATATTGGAACAGATGACGATGAGGAGGAAGCGTAATGGTAAATAATGAAATATTATTAGATGTAAAAGACCTTCATGTATCTTATGGAGCAATTTCTGCTATTAAAGGTATTAGTCTTCATGTTAAACGTGGTGAAGTGGTTACTATTTTAGGTGCTAATGGTGCTGGGAAAACTACAACTTTACAAACTATATCTGGTCTTTTAAAACCAAAATCAGGAAGTATTGTTTTTGATAAAAATGATATTACTAAATGTGAAGCTCATGATATTGTATCTTTAGGTATGTCTCATTCACCAGAAGGACGAAGAGTATTTGGAATTTTAACAGTAGAAGAAAATCTAATGATGGGTGCTTATACATTAAAAGATCATGATAAAGAAACATTAGAATGGATTTATGACATCTTGCCACGACTTAAAGAGCGAAAAAAACAGCTTGCAGGAACACTTTCAGGTGGTGAGCAACAAATGTTAGCAATTGGTAGAGCAATTATGTCTAAACCAAAGCTATTAATCCTTGATGAACCATCTTTAGGACTTGCTCCGATTCTAATTAAAGCTATTTTTAAAGCAGTTAAAGAAATCGCGTCATCTGGTGTGACTGTTTTATTAGTAGAACAAAATGCAAAAGCAGCCTTAAAATTAGCTGATAGGGCTTATGTTTTAGAAGTTGGGAAAATTACACATGAAGGAACAGCTGATGAGTTATTAAATTCTAAAACAATTCAAGAAGCATATTTAGGAAAAAAACATTAGTTAAAAAACGTTGAAGAAAAGTAGCTTGAGGGAATTTACTTGGCGGCATCTCCCCTCAATCTCAGACCAAAAGCCTGGCACTAAGCTACTTGAAATTTATTTAAAAACAAATTAATTTTAAGGATTTAAAATGAAAAAAGAACAAGAACTTATAAATTCAGCAGTAAAACTAGCTGAAAAATGGCAAAATAGAGCAACACAGTTAGTAAGTGATTTTGATAGAGAATTCTATGTAAAAATGAATAAGATGCTTGAGCATCCCAAAGATAAAGCACTTTTAATAGAGTTAATGGATCAATGTTTTAGAGCACAATCAAATGCTAGAATTGCTGACCAAATATGTTTTTTATTAGAAAAACATGGAATGGCACATTTCTTTACAACAAAAGATAAAACACTTTTATATTTATTCCAAAATATAGGTAAATATTTACCAAATATTTCTGTTCCTTTATTTGTAAATCAAATTAGAGAAGATACAAAAACTGTTGTAATTAAAGGTGAAGATGATATTTTTAATGCACATCTTCAAAAAAGAAAAGCAGAAGGTACTAGAGTAAATATTAATCTAATTGGAGAAGTTGTTCTTGGTGAAGAAGAAGCTAGTGAGCGAATGGAAAAATATATAAAAGCATTAGAAAATCCTAATGTTGATTATATTTCTATTAAAATATCTACTATTTTTTCACAAATAAATCCTTTAAATTTTGATAATGTAGTTGAAGTATTAGTTGAAAAACTTACAAAAATTTATGAAGCAGCACAAAAAAATCAATATACAACAAATTCAGGTGAAAAAAGAGATAAGTTTATTAATCTTGATATGGAAGAGTATAGAGATTTAGCAATTACAGTTGAAGTATTCAAAAAAACATTAGAAAAACCTCAATTTAAAAATTATTATGCAGGAATTGTATTACAAGCTTACTTACCAGATTCACACCTTTGGCAAAAAGATTTATGTGATTGGGCAAGAAATAGAGTAAAAAATGGTGGATCTGCTATTAAGTTTAGACTTGTAAAAGGTGCTAATATGGAAATGGAAGAAACAGAAGCCTCTCAAAAACATTGGGAAATGGTTACATACATTGACAAAGCAGATACAGATTCAAACTATAAAAGAATGGCAAGATATGCACTTTTAAAAGAAAATGCACCATTTATGCATATAGGAACTGCTTCGCATAACCTTTTTGATCAAGCTTATGCAACAACTCTTGCACAAGAATTTGGAACAAGTGAGTTTCATACAATAGAAATGTTAGAAGGTATGAGTGATGCAGCAAGACTTGCTGTAAAAGAGATTTCTAAAAGTGTAATTTTATACGCACCAACTGCATCAAAAGAACAGTTTACTAATGCAATTGCATATTTAGTTCGAAGACTTGATGAAAATACAGGACCTGATAACTTTATTAGATATTCATTTGGATTAACTGTTGGTTCAAGTAATTGGAAAATGCAAGAGAAACTTTTTAGAGAATCTTTTGAAGTTGAAAAAACATCTTTCGTAGGTGCAAAAAGAACACAAAATAGATTAGATGAAAAATGGGAAGATTTCTCAAATTCATCTTATGATACAAACTCTTACCATGCTGAAGCTGATACTGATTTTATTTTAGAAAAAAATCAAGTATGGGCAAAAAATATTGTAAAAAAATGGAAAAATACTAAAAATACTGTTCATACAATTGCACCTGTTGTTATTGGTGGAGTTGAGTTAATTGGTGAGAGAAAAATTTATGATGCTATTGATAAATCACAATTTGAAGATGGTATCTTAGCAGGAAGATTTGCACTTGCTACAAAAGAAGATATTCAAAAAGCTGTTGAAGTTGCAAAGGCTGATATAGATGGTTGGAGAGATTTAACAAATGAACAAAGACATGAAGCACTAAAAGCTGCTGCAATTAAGTTTAGAGAAAAAAGAGATGATTTAATAGGTGTTGCAGCTGCTGAAGTTGGTAAAGTATTTACAGAAACTGATGTGGAAGTATCAGAAGCAATTGATTTTATTGAGTTCTATTCTCATGCTGTTAGACACTTTGATGGATATGAGAATTTAAGTGTAAAAGGTAAAGGTGTTGGTGTAGTTGTTCCTCCTTGGAATTTCCCTATTGCCATTCCAGTTGGTGGAGTTTCTGCTTCATTAGCAGCTGGAAATACAGTAATTATTAAACCAGCATCTGCTGCTGCACTTTGTGCTTATGAAATGTGTAAATGTTTTTGGGAAGCTGGAATTTCAAAAAATACTTTACAATTCCTTCCTTGTCCAGGTGAATTAGCAGGTGAGTATTTAATTCCTAATAAAGATGTTGATTTCTTAATTTTAACAGGTGGAGAAGATACAGCAAGTGCTATGTTAAAAGCTAGAAATGATTTATTCTTATCAGCTGAAACTGGTGGAAAAGATGCAACTATTGTTACTAATATGGCAGATAGAGAACAAGCAGTTAAAAATGTATGTCAAAGTGCATTTGGAAACTCAGGTCAAAAATGTTCTGCTACTTCACTTTTAGTTTTAGAAGATGAAGTTTATAATGATGCATCATTTAAAAAAGCTTTAATAGATACTGCTTCTTCTATGAATGTGGGTTCTATTTGGGACTTTAAAAATAGAATTGGAACATTAGCAAATAAAGTAAGTGGTAACCTAGAACGTGCTATTAATGAGCTTGAAGGAAATGAAACATGGGCTTTAAAACCATCTTTTGAAAATAATAATCCTTATATGCTAAAACCATCAATAAAATGGGGAGTTGAAGAAGGTAACTTTATTCATATGAATGAGCTATTTGGTCCTGTCTTAGCAGTTATGAGAGCAAGTGATTTAAAACATGCAGTGAAAATTGTAAATGAAACTGGTTATGGATTAACTTCAGGAATTGAATCATTAGATGAAAGAGAAGTAACATATTGGAAAGAAAACCTTAAAGCTGGTAACCTTTATGTAAATAGAGGAACAACAGGTGCAATTGTATTAAGACAACCATTTGGTGGAATGGGAAAATCAGCAATTGGTGCAGGAAGAAAAGCAGGTTTCTATAATTATATCACTCAATTTATTGAAGTAAAAGAAACAAAAACTCCAAAAGTTGCAAAAAAATATAATACAGATTTGACAAGATTTATTGAAAATTGTGCAAAAGTTCAAAATGAAAAGCAAGATTTTGAAAAATTATCTGTGGCTTTACAATCATATTATGAAAACTTTGAAAATGAATTTTCACAATCTAAAGATTATTCAAAAGTTCGAGGTGAAGATAATAACTTTAGATACTTACCTTTAGATAATGTACTAATAAGAGTATCAAGTGAGGATACATTATTTGAAGTAGTTTCAAGAATATTAGCAGCTAAAGTATCAGGTGTTAGATTTAAAGTTTCAATTGAAAATAATGATGAAATACAATCATTCTTAGCAAATGCCCAAGAGTTATTTGGACCAAGAGATGGATTAGTTATTCAAACAAATGATGAAATGATTAAGATTATGGATAAATTTGATAGAGTAATTTATTCAGATATATCAAAAGTACCACAAAATGTATTTAAAAAATCTGCTGATACTTTAACATTTATAGTAAGAGCTAAACCAATGATGGAAGGAAGATTAGAACTTCTTAACTACTTTATTGAGCAATCAATCTCACACTCATTCCATAGATATGGAAATATTGGTGCTAGAGGATTAAAGTAATATTTTAATAAGAGAGTTTATCTCTCTTATTATTTAAATCTTGCAGTCTAAAAATATGCTTCCTGAATTTATGAATAGGCTGCAAGCTTTGAATAATATACTTTTAATTCCATACTACTTTTTATATAAACAATCTTAAAAAAATAAAATCAATTAGGACATAATATGACAACTGGAATAACAATATTCTTAAGTTTAATAATAATTATACTTGCATGGTATATACATGATAAATATGTACAAAGAACACATCAAATATTAGTAAACTATCCAATAATTGGGAGATTGAGATTTGTCTTTCAAGAGTTTAGAGAACCTTTTCGACAATATTTTGGGGATGAAAAATTTTACGAATCTATGGATAAATTAGATTGGGTTTATAATGCAGCAAGAGATAAAATTAATTTCTCTTCTTTTTCACCCGCTCAACCATTACCTAAACCAAAGTTTATGCTAAGACATACGAATATTGTTTTAAATGATAATGAAGTGGATAATGATTTTTCTGTTACATTTGGTGAAAATAGAAGAACACCTTTTATATCTAATTCTGTAATTGCTAGAGCTCCTATGAGTGATGGATCAATTTCACCTGAAGGTACACGAGCATTTGTATATGGTGCAAAAATGGGAGGATTTCCTATTAATTCAGGTGAGGGTGGATTAACAACTAACTTTTTTGTAACTCATTATAAATATGATAAAAAATATATGAAAGAAGTTGAAGGAAATGCTTTAGAACATAAAATATTTAGATTAGCAAAAATATTTTTTAATGAACCTGTTGCTGTAGATTTTTATAGAAAACTTGTATTTAAAAAAGATTTAGAAGCAGATACCTATGTTTTTAATAAAGATAAAGAATGCTTTTATAGACCAAATTGGGATGCCCCTCTTGAAAACTTTCCTAAAGATGTTCCAGAAGAAATGGCAGATATTATATTACAAATTAGTTCTGGACTTTATGGTGTAAGAACAAAAGATGGTAAATTTGATATGGAACGTTATAAAAAACAAATGAGCTTTTGTAAAATGACTGAAATAAAAATAGCACAAGGTTCAAAGCAAACAGGTGGAAAACTAATTGCAAAAAAAGTAACTCCATCAATTGCATATTATAGAAATATAGAAGCAAATAAAGATGCATTCTCTCCAAATAGATTTCCATATGCAAATACAACAGAAGAGTTATTTGATTTTATTGGTGAACTTCAAAAAGCTTCAGGAAAACCAGTTGGTATTAAAATTGTAATCTCTGATTATAATAATATAGTTCCAATTGCAAAAGAGATTAAAAGAAGATCTGATTTAGGTTTGTCTTTCCCTGATTATATTTCTATTGATGGTGGAAGTGGTGGAAGTGCTACAGCACCATTAGATATGATGGAGAGAATTGGTATGGATATTAGAGATGCTTTATATTTAGTTGATAAGGTATTAAAAGATTATGGTGTTAGAGACAAAGTGCGAATAAGTGCTAGTGGAAAAATCCTTACTCCTGATGATGTAATTATTACTTTAAGTCTTGGAGCTGATTTCGTGCAAATAGCACGTGGATTTATGATGAGTGCTGGATGTATTAGAGCTCGATATTGCTCAGGTGCAGGTGAACATCAATGTCCTGTAGGACTTGCAACTCAAGATATTAAAAAAAGAAAATATTACTTTGTAAAAAAACACTCAGAATATGTAAGAAATTATCATGCAAATGTTTTAAAAAGTATGAAAAGTTTACTTGCTGTTATGGGTTTAAAAAATGTAAAAGAGTTAAATAAAGATAAATTAATATTTTTAGATATAGATTCAATAATTCATGATGATATGGATGAGTTATTTGAGCGAAGAATTTCAATTAAGAAGAATAAAGGAAAATCAGATGCAATTAAATGATTTAAAAGATTATTTAGGATTTGCGGTTGCAGGAAATTTTGCAGGACATTTAGGTGAAGCAGGAGAAGCTGATGAATTCTCTGTTATAGAAACAGAAGAAAAAGATGCTCCCAAAGGTTTATTTCCTTTTTATATAAAAGGACATGATTCTTTTTTAAGCACTTACCCAATATCTGATAAAACTATTTCAACTCATAATAGAGAAGAAGATAAAATTCAAGCAGAACCAGAAGTTGGACTAATTTGTGATTTTATTTATGAAAATAAAAAAGTAATAGATATCATTCCTCGATATGTTTCAGCTTTTAATGACTGTTCTTTAAGAGTACAAGATGGTAAAAAGTTAAGTACAAAGAAAAATTGGGGAAGTAATACAAAAGGTATTTCAAAAGAGTTTATCAAAATTGATAACTTTACAGAAAATGGAATTTTAAGTAAATATCATCTTTCTTCTTTTATAAAAAGAGATGGAAAAATCCATAATTATGGAACTATTTCTGCAGTTAAATCTTATTCATATTTTTTTACTCAATTAAAAGATTGGATGATTGATAAGTTTAATACTCAAGAAGATTGCGGACCATTGGAAGAGATAAGTCAATTTATGACTAATGCTAAAGATGCAAAAGGAATATTAATTGCATCTGGTGCTACTGCATATAGCCAATTTGGAAAAAGAAACTTTCTAAAAAAAGGTGATGAATTATTTATCTATGTTTATAATGCACGGATTTATAGTCATCAAGAAATTGTTAATAATATTGATTCTGATATTTCACTGTCTGAATGTTCTAAATTACATCAAGTAATTAACTAGTCTATTAAATAAAAATAAGCAAATTTTATCTTATAAATTTTGCTTATTTCTTACTAAAAAATATAAAATAAAATAAACTATTAATTTTTCATAAATTACTCTAAAATAGCATTAAAGTAGCATTTGTACTTTATTTTAGAAATTTCATTAAATTAGCTTAAAAGATAGATAATTAGGCTTATTTTTTAAGTTTATTTTAATTTTAACTGTGCAAAAATATTAAATCAAATTTTAGTAATACTACTAGTATTACTAAAAAATATTAGGATTACAATGGCATTACGAAATAATGATAGAGTAGTTATTCAACGAGTAATAGATAAAAATTCAGTAACTAAAAAAAAGAAAAAAGTTGTTCAATTAAGTATTAAAATAGATGAAAATATTGATGATGCTTTATATACTTTAAGTAAGTCATTAAATATTTCAAAAAATAAGTTAATTGAAGATATCTTTCTTGAAAGTGGTCTTGTTCAAGAAGTTGATGAAAACTATACAAAGGTTAGATAAATATGAATCCTTTCCCAGAAAAAAAAGAAGTCTTGCAAAGTGTACAAAAAGGTATTTTAAATGCAAGAAAGAATTTTTCATTATGGACAGGGGAAGAACTATATCTTTCTTATGCCCCTAGTAATTTTTTATCAATTCATATTTCACAAGAAATATCAAAACTAAGTATTTTACCTGAGATATTTATTGATGCAACAATTGCAGATACATTAAAATATTCCCTTTCAAATCCAGATGAATATAAATCATTTATGAAAAATAAAGAAATTGCAGATAGAACTTTTTGTATTACACTTGATGAAAGATTTGATCATGAGACAAATCGAGACTCTATTGCTAAAGTTATTATTTCTGTGCGAAACGGAGTAAGAAATGTAAAAGAAGAGTATTTAAATGATATAGAAACTATGTGTAAAATTATATCAGATTCAACTTTGGAATATGCAATTTTTGCTTTTTATTTAGATATTTCTAATAAAGCAAGAATTAAAGCAAAAGAAAGAATAAATGAATTATTAATTGCTTTTGATGAAACCTCTTCAAAATACGAGAAAATAAATACTAAATTTATTGGTGGAGAAGTAAATATAATTGAAAATATAGGAGAATGGAGTGTAGGTTGTTATGTAATTGAAAAGAAATAAATTGAAAATAATATTTTCAAAAGATTAAGTATTACTGGTTAATTTAAGAAGCAAAGGGAAAGGAGTTACTTGGCGGTGCATCCTTTCCCTTCTAACAGACAAATCTGTACTGTAACGCTACCTTAAATTTATTAAAAAACTAATTAATTTAAAGGATTAAAAGTGAAACAAATAAATTCTATATCTTCCTAATACATGATATTACCAATCAAAAAATGACAATCCTTACTATTTAAATTTAAATAAAAGGAAAGAAGTATATGTCGTTAATACAATCACTCAAAATAAAAAGGAATAATAAATGAAAGTATTAGAAATAGAAGATATAAAAAGTATAGTAGAAACAATAGGATATAAAAAATTTTATTCAATGTTGATAAAAACATTAGAAGAAGATTATTCAAATTGGGAAAGTTTTGATAAAACACCAAGGGTTGCAAATCATGTGGATGGTGGAGTAATAGAATTAATGCCAATATCAAATAATAAATTATATACGTTTAAATATGTAAATGGACATCCAAAAAACCCAGCACAAAATAAAATGACAGTAATGGCAACAGGTCAACTATCAGAAGTTAGTACTGGTGAACCTTTAATGTTTAGTGAAATGACACTTCTAACAGCATTTAGAACAGCTGCAAACTCAGCAATGGCAGCAAAATACTTAGCAAAAAAAGATTCAAAAGTTCTAACACTTATTGGAACAGGTTCTCAAAGTGAATTTCAATACTTAGCATTTAGTCAAATATTTGATTTAAAAGAAGTTAGATATTTTGATACAGATCCTAAAGCTATGGATAAATTTGAAAATAATATGAAACAGTTTGATATAAGAATTATAAGATGTAAAGATTCAAAAGATGCAGCTAAGGGTGCAGATATTATTACCACTTGTACAGCAGATAAAAGATATCAAACAGTCCTAACAAAAGATATGATAGAAGGTGATGTTTATATTAATGGAATAGGTGGAGATTGCCCAGGTAAAACAGAAATTCAAAAAGAACTTATAGAATCTTCAACAGTAGTATGTGAATTTTTAGAGCAATGTAAAATTGAAGGTGAAATACAACAATTAGCTAAAGATTTTACTTGTCCAGAATTATATGAAATTATAAGAGGTGAGAAAAATATTAATGTTGATACTCATGGAACAATTGTTTTTGATTCAGTAGGATTTGCAATAGAAGACTATTCTGTTTTAAGATTAATTTATGATTTATCAAATGAATTAAAAATTGGTAAAGAAATGAACTTTATTCCTCAATTAGATAATGTAAAGAATTTATTTTCTTTAGTGGAGGCAAAATAATGTTAGAAACATCAAAAAATGTAAAAGTAGTAGAAGTATATTCTGATATAGCAGGACATAGAAAGGGAGCATCTTTAGGGATTGATGCTTTAAGAAAATCTTCAAAAGAATTAAACTCTGAATATTATGAAAAATTACAAATAGAAAGTATTGGAGATGAGAATCAAAGTGATATAGCATCTGAATTTAAACATGCAAAACATGCAGATAAAATTGATTCAATAATTTCAAGTTTGGCATATAAAGTTAAAGAACTTAGAGAAGATAAAAAGTTTCCAATTATTTTAGCAGGAGATCACTCAAGTTGTGCAGGAACAATGCATGGACTAAAAATGGCACATCCAAATTCAGAAATAGGAGTTGTATATATCGATGCACATGCAGATATACATTCTCCATATACAAGTGGTTCAGGAAATATGCACGGAATGCCATTAGCCATGGCTTGTGCAATAGATAATATAGAATGTCAAAAGAATGAATTAACAGATAAAGAAATAGAATATTGGAATAAATTAAAATTTATGGCTTCAGATGAAGGATCAATAAAAACTGAAAATATAGTTTTTTGTGCAGTAAGAGATTACCAAAAAGAAGAAATGGCCTTAATTAAAAAACATAAAATACCTTTATATACAGTAGAAGAAATAACACATAAAGGAATAGGACCAACAGTAGAAGAGATATTTAAAAAGCTTGAATATTGTGACCATATATATGTTTCATTTGATGTAGATAGTGTTGATCCATTATATGTGCCAGGAACAGGAACTCCAGCGAATAATGGATTATCGTATGAACAGGCAATGCAGTTGAATATAGAATTAATAAAGAATGAGAAAGTATGTTGTTGGGAAATGGCAGAGATTAATCCACTTTATAATAATTCAAAAGATGATTCTACACGAATATTTAAGATTCTAGAGAAAGTTACACATTCTCTATTAAGCAATTATTAATATTTTAATGATTTAGTTTAAAAATAAAAGGAAATTATATGAAATCAAATATTAATACACAAGCGCAGTTCTTAGAAGAAAAAGAATATATTCTTACTGCAAATAAATTTTTAAAGTTTTTCATTCCTTCAATGATTGGAATAATGATATTTATATTTCCTCTTGCATACATTGATGGTGAGTTTGTAAGTTATGCTAAGGGATTTACAATCCCTATTGCTGTAATAAAAGATTATATACAATCTTTTCTAGGTGAATTATTACCTTTGTTTGTTGTTATTTCGATAATGACAACTCTTGTTGGTACTTTATATACAAAGATTTTTAAACCATCTTTTATTATAAAAAATGTATTTCTAAATAATTTATTTAATGTTTCACTTTTTTGGGCATCAACTAGAGTACTTGGTGCATTTTTTGTTTTAGTTACTTATTTAAAATATGATTATGAAATCATTTTTTCAAGTAATACAGGAGGCTTACTATTAAATGATTTAATGCCAGTTTTATTTATAGTATTTTTCTTAGCTGGAGTATTATTACCGTTAATTCTTGATTTTGGTTTATTAGAATTTGTAGGAGTATTGTTAAGTAAGGTTATGAGACCTTTATTTGGTTTACCAGGTAGATCATCAGTGGATTGTTTAACTTCTTGGTTGGGTGATGGGACTATTGGTGTTTTATTAACAAATAAACAACTTGAAAGTGGATTTTATACAAAAAGAGAAGCCGCTGTTATTGCAACAAGTTTCTCTGCTGTATCAATTACTTTTTGCTTGGTTGTTATTTCACAAGTTAAACTTGAGAGCTATTTTATGCATATGGTAGGTGTTGTTGCCTTATGTGGTATCGCTTGTGCTTTTATTATACCTCGTTTAATGCCTTTATCTAAGATTGATAATGTTTATATAAAAGATAATCTTGATAGAGATCATGAAACACTTCCAAAAGGAAAAACACTTTTTACTTATGGATTACAAAAAGCAGCTCAACGAGCAGAAAAAAGTCCAAGTTTCTTTTCATTTTTAAATGATGGATTTAAAAATGTTTTAGATATGTGGATAGGAGTATTACCTGTTGTAATGGCTATTGGTACATTAGGACTTATAGTTGCAGAAGAAACAGACTTATTTACTTACCTTGGTATGCCATTTATTCCATTTCTTGAGTTACTTAATATTCCAGATGCTGTAGAAATGTCAAAAACAATTATGGTTGGTTTTGCAGATATGTTTTTACCTGCAATTATTGGGGCATCTATTGAATCAGATCTAACTAGATTTGTAATAGCATGTTTATCTGTATCTCAATTAATTTATATGTCAGAAGTTGGAGGATTAATTTTAGGTACAAAAATACCTGTTAATTTTATTCAATTATTAATGATTTTTCTTTTAAGAACTATTATTTCACTACCTATTATTGCAATTTTTGCACATATAATATTTTAGTTATGATATAAAATATTAGATAAATTAATCTTAAAAAATTAATTTATCTATATTATCAAACAACAGGTCTATTTAATCTCATATAATATAAAGAAGTAAGTGCCAATCCAAATGTAATTGCACCTAAAATAGATAAGGCTTTTAAAGCATTTTCAATAAATATTTCTATTAATTCAGGAGTAACACCATGCGTATTCATATCAACTAGAGAAATCATAGCTGTAAATGCAAAGGTCCCAGGAATCATAGGAATAATAGAAGCAACTGAATAAACAGGTCGAGGAACTAAAAACTTTTTTGACCATTTTAATGTAATAAATCCAATACAAGCTGCAGCTATAAATGTTGATAAAACAATTGAAAGACCCATTTGCATAGATACATTTCTAATAATATAAGTAATTCCTCCACCTAAAGCACAGTATTTAAGTGTTGCTTTTGGAACATTAAAAAGCATTGCAAAACCAGTTGAAGCAACACTTGCAAAAATAGATTTCAATAAGATATTTAATATAATAATCATCATTTTACCAACCTTTTATATTTAAAACAGACATTGCTAAAACAATACCCATTGAAGATGCAACTGTTAATATTGTAGCTTGTAGCCAACGTCCCCAACCCATACTCAAATAACCTTTTAGTGCATCTAAAAAAGAGTTTATAAAAGGGAAACCAGGAACTAAAAGCAATACACTAGAAGCTAAAACAATATTTGGCGTGTCTGTATGTTGAAAAAGCATTATACTACTTCCTAAAATTGTGGCAAGAAAAGATGTAATACCAAAAGTTAGAATCATCATAAATCTTTTTTTATTTAATTCTTGTCTAATAAACATAGCAATACATGCAACTATAAAAGTAATAAAAAATGCACTAACATCTCCACCTTGTAAAATAGCAAAAGATGCACAGGCAAATCCAACCATAAAAACAATTAGCCATCTATTATAAAGATTTGGTGTTATATTTTTGATTGTTTCATTTACGTATTGAAAATCATGTTTATTTTTTTCAACTTCGATAACCATCATTTGAATAACACAAACTATTGACATATTAATTGGTTTGTGATGAATACTTCTTGTTGTAGTTACTGAATGGTTATTATTTAATGTAGTTAAAACAATAGCAGATGGAATTAAAGACATCTCTACAGAGTCAACGCCTAATGCTTTACCTAGTCTTTGGGCTGTTTGTTCTATTAAGATACTTTCAGCTCCATACTCTAACATTATTGCTGCTGATTTAATAAGTACTCTAGTAATTTTTGTTTGTTCTTGATTAGTTATTTCTGACATAATACTTCATTTATAGATAATTTTTCGAATTATAGCAAAAAGCTGTAATAATTTGTTAATTATTTGTATAAAAAATAATAAGTAGATAAAAGTCTTAATTTGATATACTCTTTTTTAATTAAAAGGCACAAATTGAAAGAACTTACTACATATTTCACAAAAAAAGATATTATATTTAAGCAAATAAATGAAACAATTCCAAAAGAGTTAGGTTCAAGAAAAAAAATAAAAATTTATAATGCAACTTCTGTAGATTCAAAATATTATGCAATATTCATAGTAGATTCAAAAAGTAGATTTATAAGAAAAAATGCAGATGATTTAATGGCACTTTGCGATAAGTTATCAAATCACTTAGAACATAATTTTAAGAAAAAAATTTTATTAGTATCAAGTCCTTTATGCTCAAAAGCAAAAGCCTACTTAAAAGAAAACAAATGGAGTGTTTATATTGATTTTATGTGATATAGGAAATTCAACTTTCCATTTTTTGATAAATGGAAAACATAAAAAATATGATATTGATAAAGAAATACCTTCTTTTACAAATGATATTTATTATGTATCAGTTAATAACAAAGCTACGTTAAAACTTTTAGATATAAATCCTCAAGCCAAAGATATTACAGAAGTTTTAGAATTTGAAACACAATATCAAGGATTAGGCGCAGATAGAGCTATTGCATGTGTATTTTGTGAAGATGAAATAATTGTTGATGCAGGAAGTGCAATAACAGTTGATATTATGAAAAAAGGCAAGCATAAAGGTGGTTTTATATTGCCAGGGTTTAGAGCATTTAGCGAAACTTATCCTAAAATTTCTAAAAAATTAAAATTTGATTTTGAAAAAGATATAAATTTAGATAAAATACCGCTTCAAACAAAAGACGCTATACAATATGCCATGATGAAATCTATCATTTTACCCATCAAAGAAGTGAGCAAAAATAAAAATATTATATTTACAGGTGGAGATGGAAAGTTATTAAGTGGATATTTTGAAAATAGTGTATATAAAAAAGATTTAATATTTGAAAATATGAAAAGGATTATTGATGCTAACAATTGCATTGCCTAAGGGAAGAATAGCAAAGGAAACTTTGGATAAATTTGAAGCTGCTTTTGAAGAAAAGTTTGTTTTTGAAGATAGAAAGTTAATACTTGAAAAAGCTGGATTTAGATTTTTAAATGTTAGAAATCAAGATGTTCCAACGTATGTAATGCATGGTGCTGCTGATTTAGGTGTAGTAGGACTTGATGTTCTTGAAGAAAAAGAATACGATTTAATTAAACTTCTTGATTTACAATTAGGAAAATGTAAAGTTGCTTTTGGTCTAAGAAAAGGTGAAAAACTTGATATGACTAAAAGTAAAATTACAGTTGCTACAAAACACGAAAAAATTGCAAAAAGATATTTTGAAGAAAAAGCAATGGCTGTTGATATTATTAAACTGTATGGTTCAATTGAATTAGCACCTTTAGTTAATCTTTCTGATTGCATTGTTGATATTGTAGAAACTGGTGAAACAATGAAGCAAAATGGACTTGAAGTAGGTCCTACTATTATGGAAAGTAGCGCACATTTAATTGCTAATAAAAATTCATTTTATGCTAAAAAAGATTTAATCTTAAATTTAAAAGAAAAGATAGAAGCACAATTATAATGGGTCTAGAATTATATTCAAAAGTTGAACCTTTCTTAGATTTTGAAGATGAGGTTTATACTTTACACAAAGAGTTTATGGCATTTGTAATGATGAATGAACTTGATAATATTATTGATATTGGATGTGGTCAAGGATATTTTTTAGATAATCTAAAAATCAATAATAAAACAGCATTTGGAATTGATTTAAGTGTTGAACAAATAAAAGTTTGTGAGCAAAAAAACTTAAATGCAAAAGCTATTACACTTTGTGATGTAAAAGAAAAATATGATTGTGCAACAGCTATTTTTGATGTATTAAACTATATTCCAAGTGAAGGTTTAGAAACTTTTATAAGTGAAACAAACCTTGTTTTAAATGAAGGTGGATATTTTATCTTTGATGTAAATTCACACTTTGGATTTGATAATATTGCTCAAGGATGTATAACTATTGATAGTGATGATAGATTTATAGGAATTGATGCGATTTTTGAAGAAAATAAACTTCAAACAGATATAACACTTTTTGAAAAAAATAAAGATGGTTTATATAAAAAAGAAAAAGATAGTATTATTCAAGAATATCACTCAAAAGAGTTTTTAAGTAAATTATTAAAAAAATGTAACTTTGAAATTCAAGAAATAAGAGAGTTTAATTTACACAGCGATGAAGATGCTGATAAATTAATCTTTATTTGTAAAAAAATATAAAAGAGAAAATCTCTTTTATATTATATTAAACCTACTGCATCTCTAATAATTCTCATTTTTTCACTAGCAATTTTAGAAGCTTTAGAAGCTCCAAAAGCTAAAATCTCATGTACTTCTTTAGGATTTTCTAATAAATGAGCTCTTTTTTCTTCATACGGTTCAAAATAGTTATTGATTTTTTCAAGTAATGTTATCTTGAAATGTCCATAACCTTCACCTGGTGTTTCAAATCTTTTTTGTAAATCTTTTAATTCACCTTCATTCATAAATAATTCAGATATTTTATAGATATTATTATCTTCCCATTGTTTAACATCATCAAGTCCTTTTGAATCTGTTACAATTCCCATTACTTGTTTTTTGATTTTCTTTTTTGTATTAAACATATCAATAGTATTTCCATAAGACTTAGACATTTTAGCTCCATCAGTTCCAGGAACTGTTGCAACTACTTCATCCACTTTTGCTTGTGGCAATACAAAAAGCTCTTCTTTGTATGCGTGATTAATAGAATTTGCAATATCTCTTGCCATTTCTACATGTTGAATTTGGTCTTTTCCAACTGGTACTATATTTGAATCAAATACCAAAATATCTGCTGCCATTAATACAGGATAAGAAAATAGTCCATGATTTGCACTTATTCCTTTTGAAGTTTTATCTTTATATGAATGAGCACGTTCTAGTAATCCCATTGAAGTATTATTTGATAATATCCAGTAAAGTTCTAGTACTTCTTTTACATGGTGCTGTACCCAAAATGTTGATTTCTCTGGATCCATTCCTAAAGCTAAAAAGTTAACCGCTGCTTCAAAAGTATTTGTTTCTAAAAATTCTTTATCCTTTACTGATGTTAATGCATGATAAGATGCAATAAACGCAAATAATTCTCCGTCATTTTGAGATTCAATCATCTTTTTAATCATTCCAAAATAGTTTCCTATATGAATAATTCCTGATGGTTGAATACCCGATAAAATTCTCAAAATTTACTTCCTTATGTTTTTTTTGTCATTATATCTAAAGTTCCTAAAATTAATTAGTAGTGATTTTTAGATTTATTTTTGAGATTATAAGTTCAATATGCATAATTAAATCATAGTATTCACCCATATATGATAGTGGAACTTTTGTCTCATCTTTTATCTCTTTTTTTAATTCTTCAATTTCTAGTAGTTTTCTTTTTAGTTCCTCTTTAGTTTTTAAGCCCTCTAATGATAAATCAAGTCCTTGAACTTCATCGTACCATCTATATATTTTTGATCTAATACTCCATCTATAAAGTGGAAAACCACCTTTTAAAAGAGGAATCATAAGTGTAATCAAAGGAATTAAAAGTATTTTTAACCTATCAAGATTTGAAGCAATCCAGTAGGGAAATATCTTTTCTAGCCATGTATCTCCATAAGTATAATATCTTAGAGCTTCTTCATTTGCTTCAATTGTAATATTATCCAAGTTTGGAAATTGGTTTTCTTTTTCAAAAAGACCTTTTTTATCATGAATATCTTTTATACTTTTTAAAACAAGTCTTGTTAATTCTTCTGAAAAGTCATTTCTTATAACCAATGTAGCAGTTGTTGATAATAAATTTATATTTTCAGATGGTAAGTTTTTATATAAATCAATTGTCCCTTCATAAAGAGGTGTAGATTCTAAAAAGTTGTATTTTCTACTATAAGCTTTTGCTCTTTTAAAAGAAAATAAATTTATATTAGGGTTTTCTAGCAACTCTTTTACTATTGATGAATTAGGTGATATAACAAGGAACATTGCATCAATATCTCCTTTTAATAACTTCTTTTTTGCCTCTTGTGTTGAATAATTATATAGTTTAGAGTTATTTTTATTTATTTCATTATCTGATAATATTTTTGATGCTAAATCAAAAGTACCACTTCCTTCTCCTCCTATGGATATTTTCTTAGAAATTAACTGAAGGATATAATCCATTTGAAAACCTTCATTTTTGTAAAAAATCCATAAAGGTTCGTAGTTTGTTGAAGCTATTGATTTTATTGAAACATTTTTTTCTGTGTAATCAATACCATTTTGGATAAAAGCCATATCAGCTTTTTTATTTTCAATTAAATTAAGATTATCAATGGATCCATTTGAAGTTAGAATATTCACTTTTACTTTTTGTTTTTCTAATATTTCCTTATATAATAAAGCAGTCTTATAGTATTGTCCATTTTTAGAACCAGTTGCAATTGTAAACTCTTTTTTAGGACTTGGTTGTATAAATTGCGAAGTGATATAAAATGATGCAATTATAAGTAATAAAATAGGAATTGAAACAGTTAAAAGTTTATTTTTGATTTTTTTCATTTGAAATCTTTTTATTTATATTTTATACAAATTTTTATAAAAAGCTATGTAAGAGCTTATGAAAAGATAATTAAAATATCTTTATGATACAATTCGCAAAATATAAAGGAGATATTAATATGACAATAGTAAGAATGGAAAGAGCATGTGGATGTTTTAAAAACTCAGATTTTAAAACAGAAACAGAATGTAAAGATGTTGATGAAGCATTAGCAAAAGCAAATGAAATGTGTACAATTATGAATGAAGATTTCTGCCATAAACATATATTTAAAACTGTATTTGAAGATGGCGAAGTTTTAATTAAAATGGAAATGAACGGATAATACTTTTTTACATCTAATCTCTTTGTAGCAATTTTTAGATATAATTGCAAAAAATTATAATACAAAGAGAAAAGATGATTGATATAAAACTACTACAAAAAGATTTTGAAAATATAGCAAATGCCTTAAAAAGAAAAGGTGTTTCACAAGAAATTTTAGACAACTTAAAATCTATCTCAGAAAATGCAAAGCAAAAACGACAAGATATGGAAAACGTTACAGCTGAGCAAAATAAACTATCAAAAGAGTTTGGAAGATATAAAAAAGAAGGATTAGATATTGCTCCTTTGCAAGCTAATATCAATGAACTTAAAAACAATAAACAAGTATTAGAAGAAGAGGTTAGAGTATTAGAAGATGAACTAACAGCTATTGCTTTAGGTGTTCCAAATATGCCTGATGATTGTGTTCCAAATGGTGCTGATGAAAATGAAAATGTTGTATTAGAAATAATTGGTAAAAAACCTGAATTTTCTTTTACTCCAAAAGAGCATTGGGACTTAGGTGAAAAAGATGGTTCATTAGATTTTCCAAGAGGTGTAAAATTAGCTAAGTCTAGATTTGTAGCAATGCGAGGGCAGGCTGCTAAAATGGAGAGAGCTTTAATAAACTATATGCTTGATTTTAATACTAAAAGAGGTTTTGAAGAGTGGTATTTACCTTTTATGGCAAATACAAATACACTTCAAGGAACAGGTCAACTTCCAAAATTTGAAGATGATTTATTCAAAATTGATGGTGAAGATTTATATTTAATTCCAACTGCTGAAGTTGTTTTAACAAACCTTTATAATGATGAAATTATTCCAAGTGAGCAATTACCAAAATTAATGACTTCTTATACTCCTTGTTTTAGAAAAGAAGCAGGAAGTGCAGGTAGAGATACAAGAGGACTTATTAGACAACACCAATTTGATAAAGTTGAAATGGTAGCCATTACAAAACCTGAACAAAGTGAAGAAGTATTTGAAAAAATGGTTACTTGTGCAAGTGATTTATTGACTTCATTAGGCTTATCACACCAAAAAGTACAGCTTTGTACTGGTGATTTAGGTTTTTCAGCGGCTACTACTATTGACCTAGAAGTATGGTTACCAGGACAAAATAAATATAGAGAAATATCATCAATTTCTAATACAAAAGAATTTCAAAGTAGACGAGCAAAAATCAGATATAAAGATGGTAAGAAAAATATTTTAACTCATACTTTAAATGGTTCAAGCTTAGCAGTAGGTAGAACACTTGTTGCAATTATGGAAAACTATCAAAATGAAGATGGAAGTATAAGCATTCCAGAAGTTCTTAAAAAATATATGTAATAAAATATTAGGCAGATTTTATAAAAACTTCTGCCTATATATAAAATAATCTAAAAGTAAAATCTAAATAATTATTTCCCTTCTCTTTTATATACTTTAATATAAATACTTATGTTATTAAGTAGTATATTGATATACTTTCTAAACCATAAACTAGTTTATATTCGAATATTGCTGTATTCTTAAGGGTTACTAATGAAAAAATTAATATTATTAATTGCATTAATATATAATTTATTAGCATTTAATAAAGTAGAAAATAAAAGTGTAACATTAGAAAATAACTTTACAGAAATAGAAAAAAAATATATAGAATCTAATACATTTATTTTAGGAATGATGGTTGATAATTATCCTTTTAGTTTTGAAGAAAATAAAAAAATAAAAGGTTTTTCTTATGATTATATAAATCTAATTATAAAAAAAAGTGGATTAAAAATAAAAATTCAAATGAATAATTGGAGTAATACACTTAATAAATTTAAAAATAAACAGATTGATTTAATAGACTTTATTTCTTATAGTAAAAAAAGAGAGGATTTTACAAATTTTTCAAAACCATATTTTGAAATACCAAATGTTATTTTTGCTAGAAAAGGAGAAATCAATAATTATAAAGGATTTGAATCTTTAAAAGGAAAGAAAATTGGTATTACAAAAGATATTTATTATTATGATGTACTTAAATCGTTAGGACTTTTTGAGCTTGTCGAATTTGAAAACTCAGGAAATAAGATAAAAGCATTATTATATGGAAAAGTTGATGTTGTATTTCATAATTTAATTAGTGGTCAAAAACATATTAAACGTGGTGGGTTTACTAATGTAAAGATTCTTGATGAACTTGATAGTAAAATAATAAAAAAAGAAGACTTAAGGATTGGTGTTAAAAAAGAAGATAAAGTTTTATTTTCTATTATAAACAAGTCTATAAAAGCTATTTCACGGGAAGAAAAAGAAGTACTATATAATAAATGGTTTACTGCAAAAATTGAAAAAAAAACTAATAAAAATAATATTAATTTAACAGATGCACAAAGACAATATTTAAAAGAAAAAAAACAGATTACTATGTGTATTGACCCTGATTGGATGCCATTTGAAAAGTTTGATAAAAACGGTAAATATATTGGTATAACTGCAGATTATTATAAGATTTTTGAGGATATTTTAAATATAGATATAAAAGTAATAAAAACAAAAACATGGAATGAATCAATAAAAAATGTAAAAGATAGAAAATGTGATATTCTATCTTTATCTATGGAAACTCCAAAACGAAAAGAATATTTAAAATTTACTACACCATATTTAAAAATCCCAATAGTTGTTGCTACGAAAATAGATGTCCCCTTTATAGATAATATTGATGCTATTGAAAATAAAAAAGTAGGAATAACCAAAGATTATGCTTTTGTTGAAATATTGAGAAATAAATATCCTAATTTAAATATTATAGAAGTTAAAAATATTGAAGATGGTTTAAAAAGAGTAAATAAGGGTGAATTATTTGCATATATAGGAACGCTTGCTAGTATAAGTCACGAATTTCAAAGCGGATCAAGAGGCGAGCTTAAAATCGCAGGTAAATTGGAAGAAAATTGGGCACTTGGGATTGGAGTTAGAAATGATGATAAAAATTTATTTAATATTTTAGATAAAGTTGTAAAAAGTATTGATAGTAAAAAACAACAAGAAATATTAAATAATTGGATATCAATAAAATATGAAAAACGTATTGATTATAATTTAATATGGCAGATTTTAATTATCTCAATAATGTTGATTTTATTTTTTGTATATAGACAATTTATTTTAAAAATGGCAAATAATAATTTGAAAATAGCTGTTGAAAAGAAGACAAAAGATTTACAAAAATTAAATGAAAATCTAGCAGAAAAAATCAAAGAAGAAGTAGAAAAAAATTTATATATTCAAGAACAACTTTTTAAATCTGAAAAAATGGCATCAATGGGAGAAATGATTGGAAATATTGCACATCAATGGAGACAGCCATTATCTATAATATCCACAGGTGCTACGGGTATGCTAATGCAAAAAGAACATGGTTTACTTAAAGATGAATTTTTTAAAGAAACTTGTTTAGAAATAAATAATAATGCACAATATCTATCAAAAACTATTGATGATTTTAAGAACTTTATAAATGGTGATAGAAAAAAGGTAATATTTAATCTAAGTACTTGTATTGATAGCTTTAGAATTTTAGTTAAAGGTGAAATTATAAATAACAATATAAATTTGATTTTAGATATACAAGAAGATATAAGTTTGTATGGTTATCCAAATGAACTTATTCAATGTCTTATAAATATATTTAATAATTCTAAAGATACTTTAGAAGAAAGAAATATTACAAATAAATTTATATTTATATCAACTTTAACTAAAGATAATAATGTAATTATAAAAATAAAAGATAATGCAGGTGGAATACCAATTGATATATTACCTAAGATATTTGAACCTTATTTCACAACTAAACATCAATCAAAAGGTACAGGAATTGGACTTCATATGACTTATAATTTAATTGTTAAAGGAATGGATGGAATAATTGAAGCTAATAATGAAAATTATTCTTATGAAAATAAAAATTATACTGGAGCTATATTTATAATTTCAATACCTATGGGTTGAATTTTGTGTAATAAAGAATTGTTTATAAAAAAAGGGAGTTATTTAGCTTCCCTTTTTTTATGTCCACGCATTTGATTTTATATAGTAAAAAAAATAGAATATATTAAAAAATAAAATCATTTTAACATTATAAAGATTTCGATTTTTTATAAGAATGTGTAGTAAAGAGAAGTTTTATCTTGAAAAAATTTTACAGCTACGTAATTTTTTACTAAGGAGAGATAATAGATAAAACTTCTATTTCAAGAATTATATCATAAAAATGCTATTTTAATGCTATGTTTATATTTTTTTTTGAAATTTCTATATTAAAGTTAAAAATTTATCACTTTACAAATACTTTTGAATCATAAAGTTTATTATTAACTTTTACTTGAATATATCCCTTCGTAACACCATAATGTTTAAATGTTTGCTCTTCCGCAATTTTGATTTTTTGTTTATTATAAATTGATATTGTCTTTACTAAAGTACCAATGGAAGTACCTATATTTACACTTGTCTTTATATTATGTAAATTCCCAAAAACTACAATTTTTGAGTAACAAATGCCATTATAATCATCTTTTGTTTTTCTTAAATGTTGAATATTCTCACCTGTACCATTTTTATGAAAAATGCCAATTGCATGAGCAGTTTTGATTTTTGCAGTGTAAGCACTTACTTGAGTTATTGAAAGTATCATTAAAGTTAAAATTATATATATTTTTTTCATAAGAGAACTTTACTCTTTTTTTGTGAAATATTTGTAATTAGAATCATTATAGATTTTTTGATGTACTTTTTTATAATCTTTTGTATATAATTATCTTTTAAATAAGGATTATCTTGGAATTTATTAACTTAGCACTTCTTGCTGTATTCATCCCTACTTTTTTTCTCGTTTCATTAACTCCTGGAATGTGTATGACCCTAGCTCTTAGTATGGGGATGAGTATTGGATTGAAAAAAACATTTTATATGATGTATGGAGAATTAATTGGAGTTGCTATTGTTGCAACATCTTCTGTTGTTGGAGTTGCAACTGTAATGATTAATTACCCAACAATCTTTTTGGTACTTAAATATGGTGGTGGGGCATATTTAATTTATCTTGGAATTCAAATGTGGCTTTCACGTGGGAAAATGGCATTAAGTCTTGATGAATGTAATTATAGTATTTCAAAAAAGAACTTAGCAATGCAAGGCTTTATAACAGCAATTGCTAATCCAAAAGGATGGGCATTTTTTGTAGCACTTTTACCACCTTTTATAGATGATAGTCTACCTATGACTTCACAATTAGTTATTTTAATTTTTATGATTTTACTTTTAGAATTTTCATGTCTAATTATTTATGCAACAGGTGGAAAAACATTAAGAAAATTATTACAAAATAGCTCTAATGTAAAATTTATAAATAAAATTGCAGGAACATTAATGATGGGTATTGGTATTTGGTTAGCACTATCTTAATATAATAAATCTAAAAAAATAGTTTGATATCTCATATCAAACTATTGCAATTTTTCTTAAAATATTCAATCTCTCTATATCTTTTTCTTTACAAACATAAGTTATTATCGCGACAATATAACATTCTCTCACATATGTATATTATTTTATAAGATTACTCACCATATATTTATTATTTAATTGTATAATAAAGTATTTTAATATTAAACTTAATATAGGAGCTAAAATGAGTTCAAAATTTAAACTAAATATAATATGTTTTATTATATTTACAGGCTTTTTTACAAATAGTATGGCGGGGGAACTTTTACATGGACCTATTAGTGATGGGGCTAAAGTAAATATAAACCAGGGATCGATTGTATTTTATAGAGAAGATAGTAAAAATATACAAAAAACCCCATTAATTTTTATTAATAATAATGTTGTAGGAGCATTATTACCAGGTGAATATGTTCAAGCAAAGGCATGCAGTAGTAGTATTAATTTACGTGTTGCATCAAGAGGAGATTCTTTAAGAAAAGGGGCTTTACAAGCTGTTGGAATTTCAAGAGATTCAATTACATATATTAAAATAATAGAAGATAAAAATAAAATTTTTCTTCCTGTTATTGTTGATAGTGTTCAAGGAAAAGAGGAACTTAATGGTATTAAAATAAGTAGTAATCTCGTAAATCGTTATGTTCCAAAACTTGTATTAGATGGAGATAGTTTATTTGCTTTTGATAGTACTGAATTAAGTTCTTCTTCTCGGATTTTAATGGATGAATTAATTGGAGATATAGCTATGTGTCCTAATCAAGTTAAAACTCTTAAAATTATAGGACATACAGATAGATTGGGAAGTGATAAATACAATGAAGAATTGTCTTTTAATCGTGCTGAAGCAGTTGCTAATTATCTTATTACAAATGGTATAGATTTACCATTAAAAATTGAAGGTCATGGTTCAAAAGAACCAGTAACAACAAATTGTAAAGGTAAATATTCTTCAACGCTAATTGAATGTTTACAACCAGATCGTAGGGTAGTAATAGAATACTAAATATTATTATTGAATAATGAACATTTAATAAAATACAATAATTATTAGGAGAGAAAATGCAAAATTTATTTCAATTTATAACAAAAGATCTTACAGGTCAAATCTCAAATGTTACAGTAGATACTAGTAAAAGTGGAAATCCTTTAATAGTAAAAGCAGAAAAATCAGTTCAATATGAACTACGAGATTCTGTAACAAATGTTGCTCCAAATCAAGTTTTACTTACACGAAAAGGAAAAGATCTTCTTATAAAACTTGATATTGAAGAAGAAATTACAGATGATAATACTACAGCTGATATTATTATCGAGGATTATTATGATGATTCTATGGGTAATTTAGTTGGACTAGCAGAAGATGGAAACTATTATGAACTTGTCCCTCAAGAAGGGAATACTGATTTTCTTGCTATGAATATGATTGATGGAGAATCTTCTTATAGTAGTCTTGGATATTCAAGTGGAACTCCAGTTGCGGCAGTAGCTACGTCTTCTCCAACTGTAGCTGATACAGGATATGGTTGGTGGCCATATGTTCTTGGTGCACTTGCAATAGGTGGAATAGCTGCTTTAGCATTGCATGACGATGATGATAATTCTGCTCTTTCTGATGCTCCTAAAATTACATTTATAGAAGATATAAATAATGATGGAATACTTAATGCTAATGAATTATCTGGTGATGTAGATGTGAAAATAACACTTCCTACAGATACCAAAGTTGGTGATATAGTAAACGTAAGTGATGGAACAACTCCTCAAACAATAACACTAACACAGACTGATATTGATAATGGTTACGTAGATACTAGTTTTACTTCTCCTGAAAATGGTAGTACGATTACTATTACTTCATCAATTACTGATTCTTCAGGAAATGAAGGTAAAACGGGAGAAGAAAGCGCACTTATAGATACATCAATCGATACAACGCCACCTCTAGCACCAACAGCAGTAACAATCACAGAAGATATAAATAATGATGGAATACTGAATGGTACAGAATTAGATGGTAATGTAGATGTTCAAATAGATTTACCAGCTGGTGTAGAAGCAGGGGATACAGTAAATGTAACAGATGGAACAACAACTACTCCAATAGTAATTACGCCAACAGATATTACTAATGGAAATGTAACAACTTCATTTACTCCACCTGCTGAGGGTGAGATAATTACTGTTACTGCAACAATTACAGATATTGCAGGAAATATAGGACCAAGTACGACTGATAGCGCATTGATTGATACAACAGCACCAACAACAACAGTAAATATTGATAGT